>USPB01000048.1 GCA_900556405.1 uncultured Actinomyces sp. | reverse complement strand
CGACGACCAGGCCGAAGGGCACGCCCACGAGCTCGTAGTCCTTGAACTTCACGCCAGCGCTCACCTTACGGCGATCGTCGACGAGGACGTCCAGGCCGGCAGCGTCGAGCTGCTCTCCGAGAGACTGCGCGGTGTCGAAGACCTCGTCACCCTTGCCGGTCGCCAGGACGTGCACGTCGAAGGGCGCGATCTGAGCAGGCCAGCTCAGACCCTTCTCGTCGCAGTTGGCCTCGGCCAGAGCAGCCATCACGCGAGTGACGCCAATGCCGTACGAACCCATCGTGACGACCTGAGTCTTGCCGTTCTCGTCGAGCACGGTCAGCCCCAAGGCCTTGGCGTACTTGCGCCCCAGCTGGAAGATATGGCCGATCTCGATACCGCGCTCGAGGTGGAGGGGGCCCGAACCATCGGGAGCCAGGTCGCCCTCGCGCACCTCAGCGGCCTCGATCGTGCCGTCAGCCGTGAAGTCGCGGCCCATGACCAGGTTCAGGATGTGACGCTGCTCGGCGTTCGCGCCGGTCACCCAGGCGGTCCCCTCGACGACGCGCGGGTCGACCAGGTAGCGCACGGAACCGGAGACGTTGCCCTCCTCGTCCAAGACGCGCTTGGGCGAGTTGGGGCCGAGCACCGTCGGGCCGATGTAGCCGCGCACCAGCTCAGGGTGCGGCTCAAAGTCGGAGTCAGAGGCCATCTCAACCTCGGCGGGAGCAACGGAAGCCTCGAGACGCTTCATATCAACGTCGCGGTCACCGGGCACGCCCACGACGAGGAGCTCGCGCTCGCCATCCGGGTGCGTCAGCGTCACGACGACGTTCTTGAGCGTGTCTGCCGCAGTCCAGGGACGGTCCTCGCGCGGGTAGCGCTCGTTGAGCAGGTCCACGAGCGCCTCGATCGTCGGCGCATCGGGAGTCGGCACCTCAACCGGAGCAGGAACGCCGGACGCATCCTGAACGTCAGGAACGGGAGTCGTCACGGCCTCCGCGTTGGCGGCGTAGCCGCCCGGGGAAGCCACAAAGGTATCCTCGCCGATCGGTGAGGGGTGCAGGAACTCCTCCGAGCGCGAACCACCCATCGCACCACTCATTGCAGAAACGATGACGTACGGCAGGCCCAGGCGCTGGAAGATGCGCTCGTAGGTGTCGCGCTCGGCCTGGTAGGAAGCGTTCAGACCCTCGTCGTCGATGTCGAAGGAGTAAGCGTCCTTCATGACGAACTCACGGCCACGAATCAGACCCGCGCGCGGACGAGCCTCGTCGCGATACTTCGTCTGAATCTGGTACAGCGTGGCGGGCAGATCCTTGTACGAGGAGTACATGTCTTTCACGAGAAGAGTGAACATCTCCTCGTGCGTGGGGGCCAGCAGGTAGTCGCCACCCTTGCGGTCGTTGAGCTTGAACAGCGTCGGACCGTACTCTTCCCAGCGGTTCGTTGCCTTGTAGGGGTCTGCAGGGATCAGGCCCGGGAAATGGACCTCCTGCGCTCCCATCGCGTCCATCTCTTCGCGGACAATGTCCTCAATCTTGCGCAGGGTGCGCAGGCCGAGGGGCAGCCACGTGTAAATGCCGGGGGCGCAGCGGCGGATATAGCCGGCACGCACCAGAAGCTTATGCGAGTTAACCTCGGCGTCAGCCGGGTCTTCACGCAGGGTTCGCAGGAAGAAAGTCGAGAGATTTCGAAGCATGCTCCAAGAGTACGGCACGCAAAGCCTCGAAGGCCACCGGCACAGCCATGTAGCCGCTCATCGCGGCATGGAGCGGCTCAGATCGCGGCGCACGCACCAAGTTCACGCTCACGGGCACCCGGGTGCGCCGCGTAGTAACGGCGAGCCATCCACCCCGGGTATGCCCACTCAGGCAGGCCACCGAAGTAGAGAGCCTGAACAGCGACCGCCGCCATCAGGGCAAGAACACCAATCACGAGGCCGAGGGAACCAAGAGTGTCGAGTCCGCGAGCCTCGCGAGCCATCAGATCGGCAGTGAGGAACCACAGGACGGACAGCATCGGCATCAGCGGCCACACGACTCGCCCCATTTCGCCAGCCGCGTTGCCACCGCCCAGCTCCAGACGCACGGAGACACGGCGCGCGCTCGCGCCGATTCCGAACCACGCCCACGCCCACACAAGAGCGATAGCGAGACCCACGAGTGCGATCAGAGCGGTGGAGTTGGCGACCATTGCGTCCCCCTTCGGACAAAAGCAACATCCCCGTTGGCGTTGCGTACCTAGCGATACTACAACATCAACGGGGATATCTGTCCAACTGAAAGAGTCGAAACGAGACTAATCAGGCATCAACAAGCCCACCAACGCACGCATCGCGCAAATCACGCAGCATGGACAGCGACGAGAGGGACTCTGCGGTGACTCCCGCCCACGCGAGCGCGCGCTCACGGCCTTGCGCCACATGACGCTCACGAATGTGCAGCAGCGTACGCGACGGAGACAAGGGCAGCAGAGCGATCACACACGTACCCGAGGCCTCGGCTCCCTCCGGGGCGCCAGGCGGTGCAACGCGCATCAGGATATGATCCTCGTCCTCGATATCGATGATCGTGGACTCGTCCTCAGGCTCGAAAACATGACCGAGCACATCCCAGACAGTAGACGCCGGCGCGTCGATCGCAATGCCGCGATCAACGACCACGTTCGCGCCGGGAAGAACCAGGTCACCGGGCAGCGACACGTCCGCCTGAGACGCTGTCAGGCCGATGCGCCGCGGGAAGCCCGTAGCCGCCACAGCGCAAGCACCCGCAACGAGTGACAGGCACGCGAGCGTACGAAAACGCATGTGATACTCCTTGTGAACGCTCAGAAGTCAATGCCCGGCAGCTTGACCTCCGGGGCAGTGATGGGGGCAACCTCGACGCTACCGGAACCCGGTTCGAGCCCGAGCTCCTCGGCAAGGGCATTCGCACGTCGGATCAGCGTCTCGACGATCTGATCCTCCGGTACGGTCTCAACAACCTCGCCGCGAATGAAAATCTGTCCCTTACCGTTGCCGGAGGCCACACCGAGATCAGCCTCTCGGGCCTCGCCCGGCCCGTTGACAACGCAGCCCATGACGGCCACACGCAACGGAACAGTCAGGTCCTTGAGGCCCTCGGTCACGTTCTCAGCGAGCGTCCACACGTCGACCTGGGCGCGACCGCACGACGGACACGAGACGATCTCCAGGGTCTTGTCTCGCAGGCCCATGAACTCCAGCATCTTCGTGCCGACCTTGACTTCCTCAACCGGAGGAGCGGACAGAGAGACGCGGATCGTGTCGCCAATACCCTCAGCGAGCAGGATCGAGAACGCGGAAACAGACTTGATAGTGCCCTGGAAGGCCGGGCCAGCCTCGGTGACGCCCAGATGCAGCGGCCAATCCCCTGCCTCCGACAGCATGCGATAGGCCTCGATCATCGTGAGAACATCATGGTGCTTCACCGAGATCTTGAAGTCGTGGAAGTCATTCTCCTCAAAGAGGGACGCCTCCCAGATCGCGGACTCAACCAGAGCCTCGGGCGTCGCGCGGCCGTACTTCTTGAGCAGGCGCGGATCCAAAGAACCGGCATTGACGCCGATGCGCAGCGACACACCGTGATCGGAGGCAGCCTTGCAAATGTCCTTGACCTGATCGTCGAACTTCCGGATGTTGCCAGGGTTGACGCGCACCGCACCACAGCCCGCCTCGATCGCCTGAAAGACGTACTTCGGCTTGAAGTGGATGTCGGCGATCACCGGGATACGCGACTGCTGGGCAATGATCGCAAGCGCATCCGCGTCCTTATCCGTCGGGCACGCAACGCGCACGATGTCGCAACCGGCCGCGGTCAGCTCAGCGATCTGTTGGAGCGTCGCTCCGATGTCGTGTGTCTTCGTCGTCGTCATGGACTGAACGGAGATGGGAGCACCCCCGCCCACGGGCACGTCGCCCACCATGATCCGACGCGTCTGCTTGCGCGGGAACGGCGACGCCGCAATGCCGGGCATTCCAAGATTGATTTCACTCACCGATTCATTATCGCGCACTGTGCGCATCCTTCCCACACGGACCACGCACGCGTGGTCAGACTCGCTTTCATCGGCGGGGGGGCTCGCCCGCCTTTGTCAAGGCTTATCAGCCGAGAGACACCGGCTTGACGATATCCGCCACAATCAAGATGACACTCATGACGACCAGCACGCCTCCCACGGCCCACGTCAGCGGAACCAGACGGGCAGTGTCAGCCGGCCCTGGATCCTGCGCGCCACGCGCACGAGCGAACGTACGGCGAGCCCCCTCGTACAGGGCGCCGAGAATATGCCCACCATCCAGGGGCGGCAACGGAATCAGGTTGAAGACGAAAAGCGCCATGTTCAAGGAAGCCAGCAGGCTCAGCAGCACCGCCACGACCTGGCGAGTATCCTGCAGGCCCAGCGCCTGCGAATCGCCGGTCACTTCACCGGCCATACGACCGACGCCAACAACGGACACCACACCGGAGGCATCGCGCTTCTCGTCCGTGACGATCGAGCGCCCCACCTGCCACACAGCCTGCGGAAGGCGCACGACGACTGACGCCGTGCCCGTGAACATCTGCCAGTTAGCGGCGGCAACGTCGGACAGCGATGCCGACACGTACTCGTACCCGGCGGTCACGCCAACAATGCGGGCCCCCTGCGCTCCCGTGACGGGAGTCACCGTCAGGTCGACGGTCCCACCGTCGCGCTCGACAGTCAGGACAGCAGACTCGCCGTCAGGCGTCGCACCAACGGCTCGCTGAAGGTCCGCGAAAGTCGAGACGGGCACCCCGTTCCACGCGACGACCGTATCCCCGGGACGAACCCCGGCCTCGTACGCGGGAGAAGCCACTTCGCCAGAGACACTCGTGATCGTCGTCGGCACCTGGGCAATCGTGCGCGACGCCGTCGGGGCACCAATCCCCATCATCGCGATCGCGGAGAGCACGAAGCAAATTAGCAGGTTCATGATCGGGCCACCGAGCATGACGGTGACCTTCTTCGGCGCACTCAGATGATAGAACGCGCGATGTTCCTGCCCTTCAGGGATCTCCTCAGCCGAGGCCTCACGGGCCTCCTGAGCAAGCGTCGGCTTCCCGCCGCGTCCGACGAGCCTCGTGCCGGGACGTGCAGGGGCGTACATGCCAACGATCTTCACGTAACCGCCGAGCAGAATGGCGCGCAGCGCGTAGGTAGTCTCCCCTATCTTCTTCTTCCACAGGGCCGGACCAAAGCCCACCGCATAGTCCGGAACCAACACGCCGAACTTCTTCGCCGGGAGCATGTGCCCCACCTCGTGGAGGGCAACCGACGCCAAAATTCCGATAACGACAACAACGATGCCGACGAGAGAGCCCACGCTCACATATCCTTCCACTGGCCCGCGCGAACAAGTTCGCGTGCGCGCTGATCAGCCCAGCGCTGCGCGGCCACAATGTCATCCAACGAGGGATCAACAACGCCCACGTGCTCATGCACGACCGCCGACACGGTGTCAACAATCGCAAGCCACGGGACCTCCCCCGTAATAAAAGCATCAACCAGCACTTCGTTGGCAGCGTTCAACACCGCGGGATGCGTCGCCGACTCGCCGACGGCAAAGCGCGCCAGGTCAATCGCCGGGAACGTCTCATTATCCACCGGCTCAAACGTCCACTGCGAAGCCGCCGTCCACGTCAAGGGCTTCTCCACGCCCTCCAGACGCTCAGGCCAGGTCAGGCCCAGGGCAATCGGCAGACGCATATCCGGAGGCGAGGCCTGCAACGTCGTCGCACCGTCGCACCACGTCACCATCGAATGCACGATGGACTGCGGATGAACGGTCGCGATGATGTGCTCAGGCGCCACGTCAAACAGCAGGTGCGCCTCGATCAGTTCCAGGCCCTTATTGATCAGGGTCGAGGAGTTGATCGTCACGACGGGACCCATCTGCCACGTCGGGTGCGCGAGAGCCTGCTGCGCCCTCACACCACGCAACTGGTCGCGCGTGCGCCCACGGAACGGACCACCGGAGGCGGTCAGAACCAGGTCAGCGACCTCGGAACGACCCGACACAACCGGAGATGTCAGGCCGCGCTCATGCACACCCGACGCAAGCGCCTGCGCAATCGCAGAATGCTCGGAATCCACCGGGACAATCTGCCCCGGAAAACGCATCGCGTTCTTCACGAGGGCGCCACCAACAACCAGCGACTCCTTATTCGCCAGCGCCAGGCGCGCCCCGCATTCCAACGCCGCAAGGGTCGACGACAGGCCCACGCCTCCCGTGATTCCGTTCAGGACGACGGGAACGAGGCCTGGATAGTCCTCCCGCGCCCGCTCCACCGACGCGCGAACGACATCGACCGATGCCTGCTCGCCCACGAACACCTGTGGGCACTGGCCACCCAGGGCGCGCACAGCCGCGACGAGCTCTTCACGCACATCTCGCGCAACGCCCACAAACGCGGGGGCAAGGGCAACGATCTGCTCGGCGAGCACCTCGATCGACGAGCCGCCAGCGCTCAGACCGACGACGCGAAAACGCCCCGGATGCGCATCAATAACATCTCGAGCCTGGGTACCGATCGATCCCGTCGATCCCAACAGGATGACGGGAACGACGCTGCCGCTTTGCTCCATGCTCGCCAGCATCAGTCGACCGCAAGCAGGATCTCGACAGCACGCCCCAGGTAGGCATCCACCGGCCCCTCCGCGTATGCCTTCTTGCCGCGCTTCGGCCGGAAAGTCGCCGTACGGATCTCATCGGCAGTCAGCTCACCGGCCTCGTCAAAGTAGGCCGCGAGACGATCCAGCAGGTCATCCACCTCGTCACAGGCGTAGCCACGGCCCGAGGTCGGGTGCGAGAAACGCTCACCGCGCGGACGCTGCAGACGCGGATACAGAGTCGTCGCACGATCCGCCACGCGGTCGTACCACGCCGCCTCGCCTTCGGCGGCCACGGAATCCGCACGGTCGCGATTGACGAACGCTGCCTCCAAACGATTCATCGCCCCATCGACAGCTTCGATGTTGTAGCCGCGGCTCTTGAGTTCAAACGTCGCGAGACGAACCTGCTCCGCACTGAACTGCTCCGGGGGGACAGCGCCCTCGTATGCACGTCGGGCGTCCTCGAAGAAAGCATCGACCTGCTCACAGTCGTAGCCCTTCGAGAAGAGACCAACCCTAGGAAACTCAGTCATGACTACTCCTTCTCCTGTGTCATGGAACGAAGAATCTGATCGACAGCCTCGGGGGTACCGAAATCGGCATACTCGGCGGACATCTCCACCGGTTCAGTATCGGGGGTGACGACAGGCTGACCGGAGTCAGACACGCCAACACCATCGACACTGTCACCGCTGCGCTGCGCACGCTGGTCATCAAGGTGGCGCAGCACCTCGATGAGCCGATCGATCTCGGTGTCGACTTCCTCCTGGTCGAAGCCTCGCAGCCTGACGGTGAACTCAACATCCGTCGCTTTCTGCGCGGTGACGACCTTCTCTGGGTCAGTCTGAGCACCCGTGATCGTGTGCTCGACGTCCGCGAGGAAGCTCGCCACCTCACTCACGTCGTAGCCCATACGCCAGATGCTGCGCGAGAAATCTGTCCTGATCACGCGCGCCCCTGCCCAACCGGGCGCTTGCCCTCGGCGACCGCCGTCGCCAACTGGCCGCACGCACCATCAATGTCCGAACCGCGCGTATCGCGAATGGAGGTCGCGATGCCGTTGTCGCGCAGGCGCTCGACAAACGTATCCTGGGCGTGCTTCGTGGAAGCCGTCCAGATAGAGCCCGGCGTGGGGTTCAGCGGAATCGGATTGACGTGCACCCAGCCATGGCCTCGTTTATTGAGTTCATCAGCCAAGAGCTGAGCGCGCCATTCCTGATCGTTCATATCTTTGATCAGCGCGTACTCGATCGACACGCGTCGCCCCGTGGCCAGGAAGTAGGCGCGCGCAGCATCCAGAAGCTCACCGACCTTCCAACGCGAGTTAATCGGGATCAACTCATCGCGCAGGTCATCATCGGGAGCGTGAAGGGACACCGCGAGGGTAACGGGCATCCCCTCCCCCGCTAGCTTCTTAATCGCGGGCACGAGGCCAACCGTCGACACGGTGATGTTACGGGCGCTCATGCCGAAACCCTCGGGGGCCGGGTCAATGAGGCGATGCAGGGCACCGATCACGGTCTTGTAGTTCGCCAGAGGCTCACCCATGCCCATAAAAACCACGTTCGACAGGTGGGTCGGCCCACCCGCCAGCTTGCCATCACGGCACGAGGCCTGGGCCTCGCGTACCTGATCGACGATCTCGGCCGTCGAGAGATTACGAGTGAGACCCATCTGCCCCGTCGCGCAGAACGGACACGCCATACCGCAGCCCGCCTGCGACGAGACACACAGCGTCGTGCGCTGCGGGTAACGCATGAGCACCGACTCCACCTGCGCACCGTCATAGAGACGCCACAGGTCCTTGATCGTGCGGCCACCGTCAGCCTCCAGCGACACGACCTTCGTCACGAGGTTCGGCAACAGGGCTTGTGACACAGCGTCGCGCATACCGGCCGGAATATCGCTCATCTTCGCGGGGTCAGCCTCAAAATGCGTAAAGTAGTGCCGCGAGAGCTGATCGGCACGAAAAGCGGGAAGCCCAAGGTCCTTCAAGACCTGCTTACGGCCAGCAGCATCCAGGTCAGCGAGGTGCGAGGGAGCCTTTCCACGGCGCTTCGCCGTGAACGACAGGACAGGCTTGGCGTCCTTGTGCGTTGCACCCTCCGGCGGCTGATCTGTCGGCCGAACCTCACGTCGCGTGCTGCGACGAGTTGGATCCGGCAACGCCTGGGCATTCGGCGTACGTTCATGTGCCCCGCGGGGCATCTTCGTTGCTTGGCTCAATGGGTAGACTCCCAAGAAATACCCGGCAGCGCCCACGCGAAAATAAAGTAGGCAACCGGCGCGCTCATGAGTAGCGCGTCCACTCGGTCGAGAACACCTCCGTGCCCAGGCAGGATCTGCGACATGTCTTTCAGGCCGGACTCACGCTTGATCAGAGACTCCGTGAGATCACCCATCGTCCCCACGAAGGCGATAGCGATACCTGCGATAAGGCCCCACCACCACGAGGCACCGAGCAACCACAAGCCGACCGATCCGACCGCCATAGCCGTCACAGCAGAGCCCGCGAAGCCCTCCCACGACTTCTTCGGCGAGAGGGCAGGTGCCATCGGGTGTTTGCCGAACATGACGCCAGCGGCCCAGCCTCCCGTGTCGTTGGCGATGACCATGAGCTCGAAGACAACGAACACCCACGGGTTGTGCCACGCGGCGAGCATGAGCACGACGAAGGATGCCAGGAAAGGAACGTACACGGCCGCAAACGTCGAGGACACGACGTCGCTCATCCGCGATTCCTGCCGGTGATCGAGCAGACGCCACGCGGCGCACACGAACACCGTGATGTACAGAGCAAAGAGCATCCCCTCGCTACCCAGCCACCATGCGCACGTGACCATGCCGATCGCACCGACGTACAGCGGCGTGACAGTCAACGTAATCCCCATGCGGGCAAACGCACCAGCAAGTTCCCAGATACCGACAAGGCACACGAACGCAATAACGCCCACGAATGCGGGAAGCGACGTGAAGAGTGGGACCGCGACAGCAGCAATCAATACGACCGCAGTCGTGATTGCCTGCGGAAGGTTGCGCCCGGCCTTCCCCGTCGGCCTACTCGCGGGATGATTCTCACGAGCGGGCCCCGGGGAAAAGACGCGGGCCAGGAACGAACGATCAGTTGACGCCATCAGATCGTCAGCAGTTCGCTTTCCTTCGTGGCAAGCATCTTATCAATCTGCTCGGTGTGTGCCTTGGTCGTTGCATCCAGCGACTTTTCCGCGCGCTCAACGTCGTCCTCGGACGCCTCTCCGTCCTTCTTCAGGCGGTCGAGCTGATCCTTGGCCTTACGACGCACACCGCGGACAGACACGCGGCCGTCCTCGGCCTTGCTCTTAGCCTGCTTGACGTACTCCTTACGGCGTTCCTCCGTCAGGGCGGGCAGGACCACGCGCACGACATTGCCATCGTCCGTCGGGTTGACGCCGAGGTCGGACTCGCGCAGCGTACGGATGATTTCCTGGGTCGCGGTGCGGTCGAAGGGAGAAATCAGGACCGTACGAGCCTCGGGGATCTGGAAGCTGGCAAGCTGCTGCATCGGCGTGGGGGCGCCGTAGTAGTCAACCAGGAGCTGTTCGAACATCGAGGACGTCGCACGTCCGGTGCGAATGTTCGCAAACTCGTGGCTAGCCGCTTCCACGGCCTTGTCCATCTTTTCCTCGGCTTCGAGGAGAATATCGTCGATCACTATGTGCTCCATTCAGTCAGTGGTCTGTGAAGGTTATATCACGCCGTCACTAGCGTACCGATTTCATCGCCCATCAGCGCGCGGGTCACGGCACCATCCTCACCCATGCCGAAGATGCGCGTCGTCAGCCCATTTTCGCGGCACAGAGCCAACGCCGAACCGTCGATCACCTTCAGATCACGACGCAGAGCCTCGGAATACGTGAGCGTGTCGAAGCGGTGGGCATCGGGGTTCTTGTTCGGATCGTCGTCGTAAACGCCGTCCACACCGTTCTTGGCAACGAGGAGTTCGTCGCAATGAATCTCGAGGGCGCGCTGCGCGGAAACGGTATCCGTCGAGAAGTACGGCAGGCCCGCACCAGCACCGAAGACAACCACACGCCCCTTTTCCAGGTGACGAATCGCTCGCAGCGGAAGGTACGGCTCAGCCACCTGCGCCATCGTGATGGCCGTCTGCACGCGAGCCGGAATACCTGACTGGTCGATGAAGTCCTGAAGGGCCAGGGCGTTCATCACCGTGCCGAGCATGCCCATGTAGTCAGCGCGCGAACGCTCGAGCCCCTCGCGCGCCAGCTGCGCGCCGCGGAAGAAGTTACCGCCGCCGACGACGATCGCAACCTGCACGCCCTCGCGCACGGCCGTCGCGACCTGCTCAGCGATGTTACGAACGACCTTCGGATCCAAGCCGATCGATCCACCTCCGAACGCCTCTCCAGACAGCTTGAGCAAAACGCGGCGGTTCGTCGACATGACGCTTCTCCTTTATGACGGCCCTGAGAGGGCGGAACGCTTAGGAACCATACTACCTGGTAAAAGGAAAGCGGCCCCGCCGTTGGGCGGGACCGCTCCCTTTTGTCAGCAAGCTGACGACGTCACCAGATCAGGCACCCACGTGCACGCGCACGAAGTTGGTGACCTTGGCGCCGGCCTCCTTGAGGACCTGACCGACGGACTTCGAGGGGTCACGCGCGAAGGCCTGGTCAACGAGGCAGTTGTCCT
>USPB01000047.1 GCA_900556405.1 uncultured Actinomyces sp. | reverse complement strand
AGCATTCAACCCGTTAGGGAAGATTCCACCCGATCAGAAGGGGTTGAATCTTCCCTATCGGGTGTAACGCCCCATCGGACACAAGCGTCCTCGCGGAGATGTCCGACCATGACGTCCCCCGTCATCGCCGACGACGCCTCACCGACGTTAAGCTGCACCTGGCCAGGCAGCCCTGCACCAGTGAGGGAGCATGACACCAGGTGTAATGGTGGGGGTTTGCAGCATTAGGAGTCTCCCTTCGGCGTGTCGCCGGCGTGTCGCGCCCCTAATGGTGCAAATCTCCCCGTTGGGCGGTGGTGATGTCGCGGTTCAGGGCGGTGCGGTGCCCGGCCTGGTGTGTAGCTCGCACGCGAACCGCTGAATATGCGCGTTAACGCCTTGATACGCACGTAAACCTTTAGATATGCACGTAGGCGGCGCTGCCCACACGCATATCATCGGGTTCACGTGCGAGGTGTCGGGCCCACGCGCATATCATCGGGATAATGTGCGAATCAGAGGGCCCGCGTGCACGGCGAAGAGCACAGGCAGCTAGCACGCCTCGGCGAACTGCGCCCCTGAACCTGAGTGCCCATACCTGGTCATCTTTCGCCCGCACGCCGGGCATTTGGGGGTATTCATGCCCCCACGATGAAACAACCAACTTCAATGTTGATTTTCCCGCACTAACAAGCCGAAAAGTCACCACAAAACCAACACGATTTGTCCTTTAATCCGCGTTTTGTCCTTTCACCCCCCAATCTCGGCACACGGAAGGCACCAGCATAAACTCGAAGGGGCCGGCCCCGAGGCCGACCCCTTCGAGTATCCCATCAACACAGTGCAAGTCTTCCGATGCGCTCCCTTTCTCGGCTCACCCTTGGTGGGTGTCGCCCTTGGCTTGATGACTACTAATGTACGGACCTCACCTGTGGGAACCATTGAACGAAGCTGGCAATTTCCTGAGAATTTTTCACCGCTCCGGCCCGGCTCGCGCCTTCGCGTGCAGGATCGTTGATATTCCAGCGATTCTGACGCTCTGCGTGGCAACGACGAGACAATCACTGCCTCGCACTTCGCAGGACTGGATCCCCGCTCCGTTCGCCGCGGCGACGGAGGAGGCGGCCACGCATGGGCGTTCTCCCACGTCCTCCCAGGGGGCCGTCGCCGATTGTTCGGCGCCCGCTAACGCCGCCAGGTCAGTGACGGCCTGCAGGCGCGCCTGCTGGCGGTGCGCGGCGCCGACCCCGCCGAGGACCACAGCGAGCGCGAGCGCGAGGACGATCAGGGCGACGGTGTTGACCGTCCCCGATCCGTCCTCCCCGCACAACGCGCGCGGATCGCCCGCTCCCTCAGGGTCGCTCCCAGGGGTGGCCGCTCCCTGTTCGGGGATCACGGCAGGGCCCCCTCGTCGATGGTCGTCACCGAGCACCGAGCCACGCCCCCGACCCAACCGGCGGCGCCGCGGTAGGGGGCGGTGCCGGTGACACTCACCCACCCGTCGGCTCGGCTCACCGCGTAGGAGCCGGGGGCGTACGCGGCTGATGCCGCCGCCTGCGGATCCCCCTGCCCGATGGAGGCGGCCCTCGCCCCCTCGCGCACTGCCTGGCACAGGGATGCCCCCGTCAATCCGGCCTGGGCGACCGCGACGATGACGCCGATGACGGCCGTGACGGCGAGGAATCCGATGGCGTGCTCGACGGTGACGTACCCGTGATCGCAGCTCTTCATCGGGTGTTCAGCGCCTCCTGAATGATGGACTCCAGGGCGGCGCGCACGGCATCCGATTTGAGGATCACGATGAGGAGTCCCGCAAATCCCGCGGCCGCGATGGTCCCGATCGCGTACTCCACGGTGGTAGCTCCCTCTTCCGGGTCGGCCGGGTCCGCGCGAGATTCCCCTCCCCGGCCCGCCGTCATGTGATGGGCCGCGTCCTGCAGGGCGCTCATCGCAGCGAGCTGAGCGCGCGTGGCCGCGGATTCGATTCTGTCGATAATCATCATTGATCTGTCCTTTCATCTGCGCGCCTATCGACGCGTGTGGCCAGTGTGCGCGGGGACCGCCCCGTAGATCCATGCGGATTCGCACCCCTGTGGATAACTCACGAGCGCCACAAAGCCCTGTGGATAACGCCTACATGTTGAGGCCACCGGTGAGGGTGGCGAGCAGGGGCGCAATCCCGAGCGCGAGGAATGCCGGGAGGAAGCAGGCGCCCAGTGGCCCGACGAGTCGGACGCTGAGTTCTTCGGCGCGTGTTTTCGCGTCGGCCAGGCGCGAGCGCCGTTCCCACGAGGCGCTGCGCGCGAGCATCGTCTCAGGCGCATTTCCGCTGGTCCAGGACGATTCGAGGGCGTCGCGCAGCGGGTGCGCCCACTCCGGGGTCTCTTCCCAGGCCTCGTCCCATGGGACGCCGAGCCGCAGGGCATGGGCCGTCCACGCGAGGGATTCTCGCGCGCAGGCAGCGGCCAGGGCGTCGAGGACGCGCGGGATCGCGGCCCCACAGGCGAGGCCGGCGGCGACAAGGTCACAGGCCAGGGCGGGGTCCGTGTCCTCGTCGACGGATCGGGCTCGCGCGAGGATCCGGCGGCACGATGCGATGCCGGCCACCCAGGCGGCCGCGCCGAGCAGCGCGCAGATTCTCCCGACGGTCGCTGCCGTGTAGAACTGCCACGGCGAGGCGCCCAGGGCGAGCGCGCTCACGATTCCGATCAGGGGAAGCGCGGCGAGGACTCGCGCGGACATGAGGGGACCGGCGGAGGCGACGCGGCGCGCTTCCGCGACGGACTGGGCGTCATCGATACTGTCCCCGATGGCGTCGAGGATGTCGGCCATGGGCGCGCCGAGGCCGTGGCTGAATCGGCAGGCCAGGGCGACGGAGGCGGCGGTGCGACGAGCGGCCGCGTCTGGGGCCCGGGCGCGAACGGGGAGCTCCCACCGCGGCGGCTCTCGCGCCCATTCGTCGAGGATGGGCGGGTAGGACGTGCTTTCAGGCACGATTCCGCCCGCGCCGATGCGCGCCAACGCGAGGCCCCAGGCGGAGGACGTGGGGGCTCCCGCGCGCAGCCGCGTCGCCACCTCGGCGACCAGGAGGGAGAGCTCGCGCGCCTGGGGCACGCCGCGGGCGCGCCCTCGATGCCGCCCGCTTTCTCCCCCACCCACGCGTCTGCGCAGACGGCGCATCCACGCGCGTGCGGCGGATTGACGAGAACCGGCAGGACGCATCCACGCGCGCACGATGCGACGCTCGTGCACGACGCGCCAGGCGGCCGCGAGCGCACGAGACACCAGCATGAGCGCGCACAGCACGAGCACGCACGCGAGCGCGCGATCGGCCGAGCGCTCCACGACGTCGCGACCGCCACTGAGAACGGCCATCCAACCGGCACCCCACCTCATAGTCCGGCCTTTCGTGCCAGGGGCGCCCAGGCCTCGTGAGTGGAGACCTGTCCGGAGGCTGTCACGCTGAGCGCGAGCGCGCACTCGAGCGGCCCGCGAGCGCGCGTCAGCACCCCGACTTCGGATACCCAGCGGTGCCCGCAGGGGGATCGTCGCATGTGGAGGACGGCGTCGAGGGCACTGGCGGTCTGGGCGGCGACGGCTTCCTCGCCCATGCCGGCGAGCGCACCAAGGGCGCAAAGACGCGCGGGCACGTCGCGCGCCCCGTTCGCGTGGATGGTCGCCCAGCCGCCGTCGTGCCCCGTGTTGAGGGCGGTCAGGACGTCGCGTACTTCGGGGCCTCGGCACTCGCCCAGGACGAGGCGGTCAGGGCGCATGCGCATGGCCGCGCGCACGAGGTCGGACAGGGTGACGGCGCCTCGTCCCTCGACGTTTGGCTTGCGTTCGACGAGGTGGACGCAGTGCGGATGGGCGGGGGCGACCTCGGCGACCTCCTCGATGCACACGATGCGCTCAGAGGAGGGGACGAGGGAGAGGGCGGCGCTCAGGAGGGTGGTTTTGCCGCTGCCGGTGGCGCCGGAGACGAGGACGTTGGCGCGCGTGGCGACGAGCGTGCGCAGGAGCGGGCCGAGCGCGCCGGGCAGTGTCCCGCAGGCTTCGAGATCCGCGATTCCCAGCCGACGCGTGCCGAGCACGCGCAGCGAGATGAGTGTCCCCGACCCGGAGACGGGTGGCAGGACCGCGTGCAGGCGCACGCCGCCGGGCAGGGTGCCGTCGGCGATGGGGCTGGCGTCGTCGAGGCGCGCCCCGCACGCGCTCGCCAGCCGGATCGCGGCGTGGCGGGCGTCGGCCTCGTCGTGGATGCCGACGTCGACGCGCGCGAGTCCGCCTCCCCGCTCGGCCCACGCGTGAGCGCCGTTGATGAGCACGTCGGTGACGCCCGGGTCGTCGAGGAGGCGCGCGAGGGGCGGGTCCATCCCGCGCTGCCGGGCACGCAGGGTCTCGAGGGCGTCGGCGGCTTCGCGTGCGCCGCATCCGGGTCGTGACGTGTCGGCGATCGCCCCGGCGGGCGCGGTGCCGCGGGCGAGGAGTCTCAGGGCGCTACGCACGGGCCACCTCCAGGCGCGCAGTCTCGTCGCGGGCGAGGGAACACCCACGCAGGGGCGTCGGCTCGAGGGAGGCGAGGGCACGGCGGAGAGCACGCAGATCCCGGCCCGGTCGCGTCGGCGCGCGCAGGATCGGGCGCGGCGCACACGCGGACAGCCCCGGGCTGCGCCCCCTGCGACCAGTGGACACAAGCGTGATCGCGGGGCACGGCGGAGGATGACAGGCGAGGCTCGCGGCCATCGCCGCGGCACCCTCCAGGTCTGGGCGCGTCACGAGGACGAGAGCGTTCGCGTGAACGGCGGACGCGCAGCGCGCAGCCCGGTCATCCCAGCGTCCCGCGTCCACGATGAGGGGAGCGTGCAGGGACCGGCAGGCGGCGGCGACGCGCGGGTCGTCCGCGCTGGCACCGCCGCGCGCGTCCCCGACGAGGGCCAGCACTCCGCTCAGGGTGGGCAGGTGATCGCGCAGCGACGGCAGATAGCAGTCCTCCCCCGGGTCGAGGTCCGCCCACCGCACGCCGGGGACGTCGCACTCGGGGGCGCGAGCAAACCCGGGCACAGACCCGGAGGCGTCAACGACGACCACTCCCCGATCCCGCCCGCGTTCACGATGCCTCGCCCCACGCCACCACCGCCCTCGAACACCGCGCCGACACCCGCGCTCCCCGGCCAGCAGCCGCACGACGCTCGTCGTGCCCACCCCGCCGCAGATCCCGGCGACCACCCACACCGCGCCGGGCATCGCCCACCGGTGGCAGGCCTCGGCAATGAGGGAGACGAGGAGGGCCGTGTCCCCGGGCAGACTCACCTGTCCCTCTCCCCCGACGCGCACGCAGGGCACGCCGACGGGCACTGGCGCGCCTGGCGATGCGAGGACCAGCAGCGCGCGGGCCGGGTTCGAGCACACCCGCGCCCCGGCGAGTTCCACCGCATCGCGGGCGCACTCCAGGTCGGGCGGGGCGAGGCCGACGAGGGCGACGGGCCCCCGATTCTTCGCATCGTGCGTCTCATCATGCATGTCCATGCAGCTACGCTGCGCCTGAGAGACCCCTCCCGTCCACCCGCGCGCGTGCCCCTGTGGACAACGCAGACCCGAAATGCCACCCTGTGCATAGAAGGGGCCCGACGGAGGACCCTGTGGATTGAGCCAACGCTGGAGTAGACGCATGGTACGCGCAGCCTTTTTCGACCTGGATAAGACGATTCTCGACACGTCCTCGAACGTGGCGCTGTCGGGACCGTTCATCGAGGCCGGGCTCATGAACCGCCGCACCGCGATCACCTCCGTCCTCGTGCAGCTGCCCTACCTGCTCACGGGAGCTGACGAGTCGCGCATGGAGCAGATGGCGCAGGCGCTGGGGCGCATGGGACGCGGCTGGAACGCCGCATTTCTCGAGGCCACGGTCGAGGACGCGCTGGAACGCACGATCCAGCCCGTGTGCTACGCACAGGCGCTCGCGCGCATCGAGGCGCACAAGCGTGCGGGCGACGTCGTCGTCATCGCGTCGGCCTCGGTCGAGCAGGTGGTGCGCCCGATCGCCCACATGCTGGGGGCGGATGAGGTCCTCGCCTCGCGGGCGGCCGTCGACGAGGACGGGTGTTTCACGGGCGAGATCACGCACTTTAACCAGGCGCAGGGCAAGGCGGACGCCTGCGAGGCCCTGGCTCGCGCGCGCGGCTGGGACCTGTCGGAGTGCTCGGCGTATTCGGATTCGGTGTCGGACGCGCCGCTCCTGCGCCTCGTCGGCCACCCCTACGCGGTTAACCCGGACCGCGGCCTGCGCGACATGGCGCAGCGCGAGGGTTGGCCCACGCTCACCTTCACGTCCACGGTGCGCGTCCTGCCGCGCGAGGTCCCAACCCCCGCGAAGGTCGCGATTCCCTTCATCGCGGGCGTCGCCGTGGGTGCGGCGGCCTGCGCACTCCTGCGCCGCTAGGAGGCTGCGCCGCTGACACGCGCGCAGATCGGATGGTTGCGCGGATCGCGTAGTTTTAGGAGAGGCGGCCCGCCTGCACGTGGCGCGCGACGTCGCGCCCCACCCGGGCCCCGTAGACGATCCCCGCGCAGTAGTGGGTGATCCACCTGGCCAGGCCGGCCTCGTCGGCGCTCACCCACCCGGCGAGCTCCCGCCCCGCGCGCGCGGGATCCAACGCGTCGTAGGCGCTCGGCACGCACACGCCGGTCGGGTCGACGCCGCGCGTGACGAGGATCCACCGCGCCAGGCCGCTTCCCACGACGGACGAGGCCGGGGCGAAGACGCGCCGGAAACGGAAGTGGGCGGTGAGCGCGGCGGCGACGGCGAGGGCTGGCGCATCGCAGCGCGCGTAGGCGAGGGCGGGGGCGAGCAGGGCGGGGTCCGTGGGCAGGGCGACGGCGTTCGCCTGGGCGAGACCGGAGGCCACGAGACCGGAGCAGGCATCCCGATGCAGCCCGGCGATCAGCGCCGGCAGGGGTGTCGGGGCGACGCGCGCACCCCCCTGGGAGCGGGTGTTGAGCGCGGGGAAACGCGAGGCGAGGTTCCACTGCGAGCGCCAAATCCCCAGCGCGAGGGCTGCCCCCGGATCGGATGCAGGCCCGCCCTCGTCCCCCATGGACGCGGCGCGCACGTCGTCGACGCTCGTGCGGGCGCCCTCGATGATGGACAGGGCGGCGGCCTCGCGGACGGCCGCCTCCGCGCGGGCCTCCTCCCAGCCTCGACGCAGTCCCTCACTGAAGCGCAGGTCGGCGAGCGCGGCGTGCGCCTCGTTCATAGCGGAGGCGACGTCGGGACGGGCGGCGGCCGCCCGCAGCACGGCGGGCGCGGGGTCGACGAGGGCTTCGATACTCACCCCTCTACACTAGGGGTATGACGCTTTTGCAGCATCGAAACTTCTCCGCGCGCCTGCGCTCGGGGTTGTTCGCATTCATTTTCGCGCCGGTTGCCCTGGTGTTCCTGGGTTCGTCGATGGTCGACGTGCAGGCGCTGGCCGCCGTCGGCCAGCCGCTGGCCTCGGTGGAGGGTCTCATCGGCATGGCGCTCGCGTCGCTGCTGCTCGCCCTCATCGCGCTCAACTGCGAGGAGTCGAGCGCGGGCATGGTCGTCACTTTCGTGTGGTCGCTCGCCGTGGGGGTCGCGCAGTTCCTGGGCGTGGCGCGCCTGCCGCTGCTCATGAAGTCCTCGGTGGGCCGCGAAGACATGTTCGCCGGCGTCCTGTGGTGCATGTACCCGGTGTGCCTGTCCCTCATACTCGGCGCGTGCGCGCTGACGATCAAGTCGGTGCGGGTGCGCGCGGGCAAGGACACGCGTATGCCTCTCGCGCGCGTGCACCGTCACGCGTTCGGCACGACGGTCGCGCTCCCGGCCGCGGTCGCCGCAGGCGTCCTGATGGTGGGGGCGGCACCCTCGGATTCGACGAACGTCGCGGCGATGGGCCTGAAGGGAATCCTCGAGGGCCACACCCTCGCTCCGCTGTTCGCCCTCGGCGCGGGCCTGGCGTTCGCCCTCTTGGTGGTGAGCGCGCGCTGGTCGATCACGGGCACGCAGATCGCGACGTGGACGATTCTCGTGCTGCCGAGTTACGTCGTGTTGCCGGTGTGGGCGTCGCTGACGGGCAATGTGATCGTTCCCGGTTCCTCGGTCCTCACAAAGTTCTCCCTCGCAAGCCCTCCCCTGGCGGCCCTGGGAATGGCGACGGGCTGCGCGTCGATGGGGGTGCTGTGGGCGCGGATGCGCGCTCTGAAGAACCTCGATGCGTCGCAGGCCGCATCGACGAATGAGGGGCCTGCCGAGGCCTAATGCGCGCAAGCGGTCTGACGGACCGTAATATGTGGGCAGATATAAGGAGGAAGCATGTCCGAGAACGAGTTTAACGTCCAGCGCGACCGCGCCGAGGAGGACCGCGAGAACGTGGTGCTCACCGGCGAGGAGATCGAGCTGCCGGGCGAAGATTCCGACGCGTCGGCGATCATCGGCGAGTCCAGTGAGCCCATCCACACGGGCGAAATCGAGTCGGTCGCAATCGGCGGCCTGACGGGACGCGTTCCGGCTGCTGCCCCGCTCAAGCCCACGATCGAGGACAAGATTTCCACGGGCGAGCTGCCCGTCGTTACCGCCCCCGAGGGCGACCTCCCGGTCGTGTCCACCACGGACGAGGCCGAGGCTGCTTCCGAGGAGACGCCTCAGGTGGCGGATGGCGGGCAAGGCGACGCCGAGCAGGCGCCCGCCGACGCCGACGTTCCCGCGGAGACGGCGAACGATTCGGAGGGCGCGCAGGGTAGCGACACCGCGGATGAGGTTTCCTCCGAGGAACACGCGCAGGATACCCCCACGCAGACCTCCGAGAACGCCGCCGACCAGCAGGAAGTGTCGGCCGACGAGGAGCCCGCTGCCAGCGCCGCCGACGAGGAGCCTGAGATCGGCCAGGCCGACGCGGAATCCGCACACGTGACGGATGAGGGCGCCGAGGCCTCGGGCCAGGACGACGCGGCGTCAGCGGACGCCACGCCCGAAACCGAGGAGTCGTCCGATGAGACCGACACCCCCGAGGAACCGGAGCCCACGCGCACGCCCGTGATGACGCCCGCGCAGGCAGCTGCGGCGCTGGGCCTGAACCTGGATGACGCGGTCACGAAGGCCGAGGAACCCGCTGACGCGCAGGAGCCCGCTGAGGCCACGGATTCCCCTGTCGATTCCACCGACGACGTGAAGGACGCAGACGAGGCCAAGGGCGCGGACGAGGCCGGGGAAACCACCTCGGCCGTCGGTGGTGCCGCCGCCGAGCACCCGCTCGTCTCGCGCCGATCAATGATCTTCGGAGACGACGAGGCGACGACCCCATCGATCCCGGCACTCGCGCCCACCAGCCAGGCCGCCCCGGCCTCGTCGGACGAAACCGACGCTGCCTCCGCCGACCTCGACCAGCCCGCCGCGGATCCCACCCCCTTCACCGAGCCGACGGCCCAGCTGCCCACCCAGGCGGCCCAGGCCTCGTACTCTTTCGAGGACCAGGACGCCGCCGAGGAGACGCGCCCGCGCCGCCGTTCCCTGCTGAGTGAGAGCAACGAGGACGCCGAGGCCGCGACCCTGGCCGCGATCGCGTCGACCGCCGCACGCGGTGACAAGTCCGACTCCGGGCGACTGGACGACGAGCTCTTCTCCGCCGCCCCGCAGGTCACGGAGATGCCCTCGCGCACGGGCGCGCACTGGCTCTCACTCCTGCTGTTCCTCATCCTCACGCCGGTCGGCTGGTACCTGGCCGCCGACGCGGGGGCACGCATGACGCTGGCCGACGCCGCGCCGATGTACACGGGCGTCGCCTCGATGCTCGCGCTCGGCGAGCTGCTGGGTTCGGTCCTCATCGCCGCGATCCTGTTTGTCGTGGCGCGCCGCTCCTCGCTGGGCGCCTGGCTGACGGGCCTGGGGACGCTGATCGTTGGCCTGCCGTGGGTCATGGCCCCCGGCATCACGGCCACGTCGGTGCTGGCCACGCTGACCGCGCTGACCAACACGGGCTCCCTGGGGGCGAACCTGTCGCACCACCTGCAGGCCTCCGGCTACTCGGGCCGTTTCGTCCTGCTGGGCGTGGCGCTCCTGGGCCTGGCGTACGTGTCGCACGCGGCGCGCCGCACCGGCCGTGACGAGGAGGCCCTGCGCACCTCGATCGAGGCCACGAACCCGGCGGGCGCCTTCTACTCCAAGCGCGCACGTAAGAAGGCAGCGAAGGACGCGGCCCGCAAGTGAAGACTTTGATTCCCGCCAGCGCGATCGAGCTCGAGGGTCCCTGGACCCACCGGCACGTGAGCGCTGGCGGCGCCGCATTCCACGTCGCCGACATGGGCGAGGGCATGGACCATGCGCTCGTTCTTCTCCACGGTTTCCCCGAGCACTGGTGGGCATGGCGCGACGTTCTGCCCGCGCTCGCCGAGTCGACGTCGCGCGTGTTCGCCCTCGATTTACGAGGCTTTGGCACCTCCGACCTGACGCGCGGGGACTACGACCTCACCCAGATGGCGAACGATGTCATCGCCGTCGTACGTGCCCTCGGTATTACCTCCTTCTCGGTGGCTGGTATGGGTATCGGGGGTACGATCGCGTGGATGATCGGCGCCCTCGCGCCCCTTGAGCTGCGGTCGGTGGCCGTCCTGTCGGCCCCTCATCCGCTCGGCGTTCAGCCCGTCATCGGCCGGGCGCCGTGGGCGGGGGGACGCGTGCTGCAGGGACGCCTCGCGCTGCCCACGGGACGCGAACGTGCACTGCGGACCGGGTCGCTCGTGACGACCGTCTATCGCGCGTGGGCCTCGCCGGGGAACGTGGATGGCCTCGTGGCTCAGTCAGGAACGTACCGGGCCGCGCTGCGTCGCCCCTTCGCTGCGCACACCGCGCTGCGTGGCCTCGGCGCCACGCGCAAGATCTCTCGCGAGGAACGACGCATCCTCGCCGAGCCGCTGCGCGTGCCCGTTCTCTCGCTGGTCGGGCGCGATGATGGCGCCTGGTCGACGCTGGATCACGCGGCGGATGCCCAGTTCGTGGATGCGCCGCTCACGCAGATCGTCATTCGCGAGGCGGGCCACTTCCTCCCCGAAGAGGCCCCCCAGGCGGTGGCTGACGCTCTGTCAGAACACGCTTTAGCACACGCTAAATAGCGCATTTTTCATTAGACAGCTCACACAAATCGCGAAATGAAACGCGTTTCACCTGATAGATAGGGCATAATGGTGTGATGCGCGGTACCTCCTCGTGAGCGGTATTACGTATGGGAACCACTGCGCAGTCCAAATCGGAACGCCCGAGCAATCGGGCACGAGCGGAAGGAGCTCCGCACAATGATCGGTGACGGAAACTTCATCAGCCAGGTGCCGCTGTTCGGTGGCCTTGATG
>USPB01000046.1 GCA_900556405.1 uncultured Actinomyces sp. | reverse complement strand
GGCGCCCAGTGCGATCTGGTGGTAGGTGACCGCGGCGAGCGAGCCCATCAGCCAGTAGGTGATCTCGGGAAGCTGGCTCGTCGGGTCGGCCGTCAGCTTGAGGAGCGAGAGGACAGCGTTCGCCAGGGCGGAGACGATGACGCCGCCGAGCACGAGCGTGATGACGTTGAAGGCGCCCGTGCGAGTGCGTGAAATCGCCGTCGTAAAAGCCATCGTCGCCAGTCCCGCGACGAGCGCCGCGGCCTGCACTCCGATCAGGTTCCAGTCCAGCAACAGGGCGATGACCGCGCCGACGCACGTGCCCGCCGCGACGCCCAGGGTGTCCGGTGTGGCCAGGGGGTTGGAGAAGAGCGACTGGAACGAGGCGCCGGCAACCGACAGGCCCCCGCCGATCAGGATCGCCACGATGATGCGCGGTGCCCGCAGGTCAAACACGACCGAGTTGACGCGCGGGGGCACCGCCGGGCCACCCCAGAACCGTGCGCGCACCGCCGCGACCACGTCCTCCAGGGACACGGAAAAACGGCCGATGAGCATGGCTGCCGCCGCGCACACGACGATGAGGGCGATCAGCGTGGGGACCACCCACACACGCAGCCGCCCGTTCCTGGTCAGCACAGACTTCATGTTGTCCTCTCCCCGACGCGCGCCGGGAGTAAAGCGCATAAGGGACCCCGGCCTCGTCGATAGGGGAGACAAGGCCGGGGCCAGGTATCAGGACGCGGCGTCCGGGTTGATGATGCGCTGAGCCTGCTCGTCCGTGAGCGTGAAGTTGTACATCTTCTGGTAGTAGTCCTTCGTCATTGACACGAGGTCAACGTCGGAGAACTGCTCCGGGTACAGGGAGGAGCCGATCCAGTTCGCCACGATCGGGGAATCCGGGTTGGGGGTGAACCAGTTCCACATGCCCAGGCCGGTGGAGTAGACGCGGCCGGACTTCACGGAGCTAAGGGTAGACAGGTCCACGCCCTCGACCGAGTTCGTCAGGACGGTGTTCGCCGTCATGTTCGACATGCCCTTGCCGGTGACGAGGAGGACCTGGGGATCCCACGTGAGGACCTGCTCAAAGGTGACGGGCGTGTGCGAGGTGTCGGTGTCGCGCGTGACGTTCGTGTAGTTCAGCGAGTCGGCCCACTCGTTGGTGAACCAGCCGTCCTTGCCGCCCGCGACCGCGAGCTGGCCGTCGGCAGCGCCCATGAGCACCATCGTCGAGACCTTCTGGTCGGCAGGAACCTTCGCGGTGCGGGCTCGGGCGTCGGCGACCAGGTCCTTGCCAAGCGCGATCTTGTCGGCCATGTGGCCGTCCTCGTTGAAGACGTCCTCGAGGAGCTCCATCCATTCCGCGTAGGTCTCCGAGGGGTTGCCCAGCGTCGTGAAGCCGACGGCCGGGATGCCGGCCTTGCGGAACATTTCGCCGTGTTCCTTGTTGAAGGCGTTGTAGAAGACGACGTCGACGTTCAGGTTCAGGAGGGCCTCGGCGTTGAGTTCACCCTTGTCGTAGTAGCTGGTGTCCACCTGCATCATTTCGGGCGCCATCTCGGCGGCGATCGTCTGACTCATGGCCTTGACGCGGGCGGCGCTCATGCCTACCAGGTAGGGGGCCTTGCCGTCGAAGTAGGCCAGGTAGGTGGATTCGATCGGGATCTGGTCGATGGCGACGCGGGTGATCTTCTCGGGCAGGACGACCTCGTTGCCCGCGTGGTCGGTGATCGTGCGCGTCGACGAGGCTGAGGCGTCCTGGGTGGTCGCCTCCGATTGGCTGGTGGCGGAGCCGGAGCCGCCTGCGCAGGCGGTGAGGGCAAGGGTGGCGGTGGCCAGGATTGCGGTCAGGGTGGCGAGGCGGGTTTTCATTGCGTCCTCTCGTGTTTAGGGATTGCGAGGGATATGCTACACAAAATTAGGTGTTCCTCACAAGGGTGAGTGTGGCATTATGACACGGTGCTATATCCCGTCGGCACGGCGGTCGGCTCACGTCGTCTGTTGACTGGCTACAAATGCCCGGCTACCCTCGTGGAAATGACTCGGGACACCTCCTCATCCGCGCTGGTTAGCGCCTCCGGACGCACCCTGGCGTCGAACTGGTGGCGAGTGGTCGCGATGATCTGGAGCGGCCAGGCGTTTTCCATCATCACCAGCGGCGCGTCGGGATGGGCGATCGTCTGGCACGTCACCACGACCGAAGGATCTGCCCTCAAGCTCGCCATCGTCATGGCCCTCTCTCAGCTGCCCCTCGGCCTTCTGGCACCGCTGGGCGGGGTCGCCGCTGACCGCTATAACCGCCGCACCGTCATGATTATCTCGGACCTGGGGGCGGGTGGTATGTCGCTGGCGCTCGGGGCGCTGGCCTGGCTGGGACACGGGAGCTTCGCCCTCATATGCCTCTTCGCCGCGCTGCGCAGCTGCTTCCAGGCCTTCCACTTCCCCGCGATGAGTGCGGCCATGCCGATGCTGGTCCCCGAGAAGCACCTCATGCGAGTCAACACCCTCGACCAGGCCGTGGGGTCCATCGCCAACATCGGTTCCCCCGCCATCGGCATCGCCCTGTACACCGCCTTCGGGCTTCCCTACACCCTCGGCCTGGAGTTCGTGGGGGCGCTCCTGGCGGTCGCCGGACTGGCATTTGCGAGGATTCCCTCCGTCGAGGCCGAGATGCCCCCAACCATCATGGGGCAGATCCGCGAGGGCTGGCGCGCGCTGAGCGCCAACTCGGGCCTCGTCTCCCTCATCGTCGCCCTCACCGCCGGCATGATGGTGTTCGAGGCGCTCGCTGTCGTCTACCCGCTGATGGCGCAGCAGTACTTCGGAGCCGACGGGGCGATGGTGTCCGTCGCCGAGGCGATCACCGGGATGTGCATGCTGGTCGGCGCGGTCATCATGATGGCGTGGGGCGGGGGCAAACGCCTCGCGCTGCTTATCAGCGCCACGACCGTCGTCGTCGGCCTCCCCTTCGCCGCCGTCGGCCTGCTTCCCCGCAGTGGCTTCTGGGCCTTCGTCGCCCTCATGGGATTCGGATGCATCTTCCTGGCGTGGTTCCACGCCCCCCTGATGACCCTCATCCAGCGCCACGTCGGGGAGGATAAGGTCGGTCGCGCGCTCGGGTTCTTCCAGCTGATGCTCGGGCTCTCGATGCCCGTCGGCATCGTCCTGGGCGGCGCCTTCGCCGAGAAGATGGGAGGCCCCGTCCTCTTCACCGCCGCGGGAATCTTCTTCTGCGTCGTCGGTGTCGTCATGTACGCCATCCCCCGCATCCGCGACCTCGACACCCCCGTGCCCGCCGCTCTTCCTCTCGACGACGAGGACGCGTAGACCCGCGCGCGCCCCTTTCCCCAGAGCCGCAGGTGTGCACGGCCAGCTATACCCTGTCTCTCAAGGGAAGGAGCATCTGTGAGCGGAAGGAAGAATGCGATGCCCGACAGTCTTGATCTGGAGCGCGCCCTCGTTATTGGTGTTGCCTCCAGCGCCCTCTTCGACCTGTCGGAGTCGGACGCCGTATTCCGTAACGAGGGCGAGGAGAAGTACCGCGCGTATCAGCGCGAGCACCTCGACGATGTGTTAGAATCGGGAGTTGCTTTCCCCTTTATTCGGCGCCTCCTGGACCTTAACGACCTCGCCGAGGGCGAGCGTCTGGTTGAAGTCGTCATCCTCTCGCGTAACGACCCCGAGACGGGGCTGCGGGTCATGCGATCGGTCAAGCATCACGGGTTAGACATCACGCGCGCTATCTTCATGCAGGGGCGCGCCCCGTATCGCTTCATGAAGCCGCTGCGCATGTCCCTGTTCCTCTCCGCGAACGAGGATGACGTGCGCGAGGCGATCGACATGGGATTTGCGGCGGGGCACGTCGTTGGCCCAGGAGTAGCCGACGACGGGGGAAACGACCTGCGAATCGCCTTCGACTTCGACGGAGTCCTGGCCGACGATTCCGCCGAGCGAGTGTTCCAGACCGGGGGCCTGGATAAGTATCAGGAGAATGAGAGTGCCCTGGCAGAGGTGCCTATCGACCGCGGGCCGATGGCCGATTTTCTGGAGAGAATCAACAGAATTCAGGGGATCGAGGACTCGAAAAGTGTGGATGATCCGCAGGGGTACCGGCGTCGGGTCCGCGTCGCCGTCGTGACGGCGCGTAGTGCCCCCGCTCACGAGCGTGCGATTAACTCGATTGGGCAGTGGGGCCTGAGCGTCAACGACGCCTTCTTCCTGGGAGGCCTCCCGAAGGGGCCCATGCTGGAGGTGCTACAGCCGCACATTTTCTTCGATGACCAGCGCCGTCAGGTGGAAGGCGCGTCGCTCTCCACCCCGAGCGTCCACATCCCCTTCGGTGAGATCAACAGGGAATAGGCGTTGGGGCCTGTTCTGGCAGTACTTGTTGAGGTGCCAGTGAAGGCGGGGCGGGGGTTGCATGAGCTGCAACGCCCGCCCCGCCTTTGTCTCAGACGTGTTCTTGTGTATAAGCGGTGTCAGTCGTCCAGGTGGGAGATTGCGTAGTCTGCCTCTTCCTGGGTGAATTGTTCACCGTACTCGCTGACGAGTTGCTCACGGATTGCTTCATCGGACATATTGAGTGACTTCTCGTACTCCTTAGCCTTGGCGAGAGCGTTTGCATTCCAGTCGGCTTGGATGTTGTCGATCGCGTACTGGGCTGCCTCGGGAGAGAATCCTTCAGCCTCGCTGATCAGCTGGTCATAGATGCCTTGCTTTGACATGTGGAGTCGCTTCGAGTAGTTTTCTGCGGTCTTCAGCGCCTTGCGGTGTTCGCGCGGAACGTCATCCGTCTTGGGATCGGTCGTCGGTGGTGCTTCGGTCGTCGGAGTGTCCGTCGGCTCGGCGTCGTCCGTGTCGTGGTGGACGAAAAGCGTGACCTTAGCGCCCTTGCTGAGAGTTGCTCCCGCCTTGGGGGTCTGAGAGGTGACGGTCCAGTTCGTCACGTCGAGCACCATCTTCTTGCCCGACTCGTCCTTGAAGGAGATGTCGACCTTGCCGAGTGCTTCGAGCGTTGCGCGGGCCTCGTCGCCGCGCATGCCGACGACGTTGGGCACGGTGATCTCCGCGCTTGATTCTGTTGTCGTGGATGCTGTCGATGGCTCGGCGTCCTTGGTGCTGTTCTTGCTCTTGGGGTTCGTCAGGCTGCCGATGAGGACAAGGCCGACGAGGACCGCGATGGCGATGAACCACCACTTTGTGTAAAACGGCTTGGCTTGAGGGGGTGTCACCTGCTGAAAGGGTGAGTGAGGGGCGCTCGGGGTGGCGTTTGGCGTGTTGTTTCCGAGGCCGTACTGCGGTGTTGGGCTTGTCATCATGACTCCTGTGTCGAGTGGACTTAGTGAGTAAACCTAGTGATGTGAGCCATGTTTGTCAACAATTAATTACTTTAAAATCTTGGACTTGTCAGGTGTCTTGGGGTGCTTCTGGCTGCTGTGTGGTGGGCGATCGCAGCCCGGCGATCGCAGCCCGGCGGTCGCAGATGTGGGCGGGGCCTGGGACACTAGGCACATGAGCTCAACCGCGCGCGACGCCCGCCGCCTCACCCCCGTCGAGGTGGCGACCGCCGGCGCTCTCTCTGGCCTTGCCGTCACCTTCGGCCTTATCGCCACAGTTACCCCGGTCTTTCAGCTCTTCTTCCAGGTAGCCACAGCAGTTCCCCTCGCGATGGTCTCCCTTAAGCTGCGACCACGAGCCGCGGTCGCAGCCTTCGCCTCGACGATCCTCCTCGCCATCGCCGTCGGCGGCGTCGCCACCGCCGGACGCGCGTTCCAGGCCGCCCTCGTCGGCCTCATCATCGGCTTCCTCCACAAGAAACGCGCCTCATGGCTCCCCGTCTCCGGGGTCGCCGCCGGCCTCGGCCTCGTCTGGGGTGTCGGCACCGGCATCGCCTTCTGGATCCTGTCCGACCTGCGCACCCTCGGCCTCGAAAGCATCCAAAAGACCCTCGACGGCTTCCTCAAACTGATCGGGAACATCCCCCACTCCGGCGGCTTTGTCGACGCGGGGCATCAGCTCGGCCAATGGTTCGTCGACTGGTGGTGGATCTGGATCCCCATCACCCGCCTCATCGGCGTCGCCTTCCTGGTCCTCGCCGCCAGGTGGCTCCTCGGAGCCATCCTCAGCCGCATCTCCCTCGACGAAGGCTGGGATCCGCTCCTGGACGCGACCGCCCGCGTCGATGAAGAACCCGCCGCCGAGGCCTCGTCCCCCCTGCCCCTGACCCTCATCGACGTCAGCTTCACCTACCCCGGCGCCGACCACCCCGCGCTGCGCGGCGTCACCTTGAGCTTCGAGCGGCCTGAATTCACGGTCATCGTCGGGCATAACGGCTCGGGCAAGTCCACCCTGGCCCTCCTCCTCGCGGGTGCCGAACCCGGTTCTGGGACGCGCGAGGGCGGCGGCGTCCTTGGGGCTGTCGGTGGGACCGCACTCGTGGGACAGCGCTCTGAACTCCTTGTTCTCGGACAGAGTGTCGCCGAAGACGTCACCTGGGGCATGAACGCCGAGCATATCGCCGGCCTCGACCTCGATGAGCTGCTCGAGCGCGTCGGCCTCGCTGGCCTCGCCGATGCCGACCCGCGCTCTCTGTCCGGCGGGCAGCTTCAGCGCCTCGCGCTCGCGGGTGCCCTCGCGCGCTCCCCGCGCCTGCTCATCTCCGACGAATCCACCGCCATGATCGACCGCGCGGGCCGCGCGGAGATGCTCGACCTCCTCGCCTCCCTGCCCGAGCGCGGCATCGCCGTCGTCCACATCACCCATGACCCCGCCGAAAGCGCGCGCGCCGACCGCGTCATCACGATTCGTAGCGGGCGCATCGTCTCCGACCGTCGCGCGGGGGAGGGGAGCGCCGCCGCGGATGGGCTTCTCATCGACGAGGCCGGGGATCCTCCCGCTTCCCCCGCCCCCGCCGCGTCAGGCCTGCCTGCGTCTTCCTCGGCGGGCGCGCCCGCCCTCACCAAAGCAGCCCACCTGTGGGCCGACCGCGTCGCCCACACCTACGACCTCGGCACCCCCTGGGAGAAGCCGGTCCTGCGCGATGTCAGCCTCATCCTCGACCCCGGCCAGGCCATGCTCATCACCGGGGACAACGGGTCGGGCAAGACGACGCTGTCGCGCGTCCTCACCGGCCTCCTTGTGCCCACCTGGGGGCGCGTCACCCTCGGCGGGCGCCCCATGGAACGCTGCGTCGGCGACGTCGCCCTCTCCATGCAATTCGCGCGCCTCCAGCTCCAGCGCCCCTCCGTGCGCTCCGACATCCTCGCCGCTGCGGGCTACGGTCCGCGCGTCGGCACCGGTTCCGCCCACCGCAAGGGCGCGATCAGCCGCGAGGCGGGCGACCGCATCGTCGCCGAGGCCATGGAACTCGTCGGCCTCGACCCCGCCCTCGCCTCGCGCGGCATCGACGACCTCTCCGGAGGGCAGATGCGCCGCGTCGCCCTCGCCGGTCTGCTCGCCTCGCACCCGAGCGTTCTCATCCTCGACGAGCCCATGGCGGGCCTCGATGCCGCCTCGCGCGACCTGCTTATCTCCGTCCTGGACGAGCGGCGTCGCGCAGGCCTGTCCATCCTCGTCATCTCCCACGACCTCGAAGGCATGGACTCCCTGTGCGACACCCACGGCCACCTCGCCGAGGGGGTGCTCTCATGATCGAACCCCACTCAGCCTGCGGGGCGACCGGCCCCGGCGGCGGCGCCAGCGAGGGCCGCTTTTCGAGGACCCCTCCCGGCCTCGGCGAAGGAGCCCCGCGCCCGAAGCCGCGGCGAAGCGCGGGCTTCACCCTGCCTCGACCCCTGTCCTGGGCGACGCCGCTGTCGCGCGCCTGGCCCGGCACCCTCATCGCCTGCTGGACCGTGCTCACCACGTGCGTGATCCTGACGCCGCGCTGGTCGACGCTCGCGATCGTCGGTGGCCTCATCGTCATCGCATCGCTGATTATCCGCCTGCCGCTGAGCGTCGCGCCGCGCCCGCCCCTGTGGATGATCTCCGGTTTCATTGGCGGCTGCATCGGCGCCTGGCTGGGCGATGGGCTCGAGCTGTTTCTGCGAGTCTCCACCCTGGCGCTCGTCGTCCTGTGGGGATCGGGCCTCATCGCGTGGGTAACGCCGACTGCGGCGCTCGCGGCCGCGCTGCGTTTCTTCCTCACGCCGCTGCGGCTCCTGGGAGTGCCCGTCGATCAGTGGTCGCTCGTCATGGCCTCCGCCCTGCGAGGCCTGCCGATGCTACGCGACCAGGCGCAGGCGGTGCTCGATACCGCCAAGCTGCGCCTCGGCCAGGATGTGGCCACCCTGTCGCTGCGCGGCTATGTGCGCCTGAGTGTCGACGTCATCACCGCGATCCTTTCCGCCACGTCGCGCGGCGCCGCCGAAACCGGGCGGGCCATGTCCATGCGGGGAGCCATCGAGGCGCATGATGGCGCGGTCCGTGGCGCGCGCGTGCGGCTCGGCTGGGTGGATGTCGCTGTGATCGCTGCGAGCCTGTTGGGGGTTGCTGGCATCGTTGCGTACCGGTTGATGCTGTAGCTTGTCGCTGCTGTTTTCGTTGAGATTGCAGCGTTTTGTGAATGGAGGGCGGATTCGTGTGCCCTGGGTCATACGGTGCTGATTTGACGTGAGGGGTGTGATGCCCCTATTCTTTCTGGGTACGCGCGAGTGGCGGAATAGGCAGACGCGCACGGTTCAGGTCCGTGTTCCAGTGATGGAGTGGGGGTTCAACTCCCCCCTCGCGCACGATGAAACCGCAGATCCTTCGGGGTCTGCGGTTTTTGTTTTCCCTGGCTGTTGAGGCTTATAGGTCAGGTTGTGTTGGTTTTTGGGCTGTCTTTCGTTGCTACAAAGCCGAAAGGTGGGGGTTGGACTCGTTGTGACTTGAGTTCTTGGTTGGTCAGGTCGTGTTGGTTTTATCCCGGTTTTTGATTGATATTCCGCGGTAAGGTCGGGGTTTGAATCGGCTTGGATTGGGGGATAGGAAATCCTCGATGCACAATCTGTGGTGGCACGACGCAAAAATGGGGCTCAACTCGAACAGGTAGGCCAAGGTTCCGCTGTCTTGCGTGTAGGGCAGGCCAGTCTCGGCGTAACGATACCCATGCCCGGCATCTCAGTGCGTTTTTAGACTTCGTCACCGGCAAATACACCCTGTCCGATTACGGGCTCAAGGGACGCACCATACGACGGCGTAACGAACCATTTTGGCATCTATGGCCAGTTTGTCCATTGGTTGAGGAGGTTAACCATGTGGTCTTTGTTGACGGAATCTACCTGTCCCACAAGCTGGTGGTTCTTATTGCCTGCACCAAGACCCATGTGCTTGGCTGGTACGTGGCCAAGGGTGAGACCACCCGCGCCTGGCAAGCACTGATGTCTAGGATCGCGCCCCCAGATGTTGTCGTGTGCGATGGTGGGCAAGGCATCGCCAGCGCGGTGAAGACCACCTGGCCTACCACCCGGATCCAACGCTGTGTCTTTCACGCCTATAGCGCGGTCAAGCGTAAGACCACCACCCGTCCACGCACTCAGGCAGGTGTTGATCTCTACAGTCTTGCTCAGGCCTTGCTCGAGGTCACTACCTTTGACCAGGCAGTGGCATGGATGAGCAAACTCGCCACCTGGAACACCACCTACAAGGAGTTCCTAGCCCAGCGCACCCGGCTACCAGACGGACGTTGGGTTGCCACCCATGCCCGGCTGATCCAGGCCAAGAACTCCCTCAACACGCTGGTTAAACAAGGCACGCTGTTTACCTACCTCGATCCCGCCCTTGACCTTGAAGGTGACCCCATTGCCAGGACGTCGAACCTGATTGAGGGCGGGATTAATACCCAACTACGCTGCGTGCTCGTGGCATGAGCCTTAATCACCAGGTCAAGACCGTGTTGTGGTGGTGCTACCTGCACACCGAGTTCCCTGCCACCCCAGCACACATCCTTAAAACCACGATCACCGACCAACAGATCATTGACCAATTCGACAAGGCCAGCCACCGCGCCCAAGCACAAGCCGAGATCGACAGGTGGGGAACCGCAGTTAACTGGACCGACTTCCACCACAGCGGAACCTGGCACGAAACCTACTAAACCGAAACCAACACGTTTTGACCTATAAGCCTTGCTTGTGGTCCCACGGGTGTTCCGGGCGCCGCGTGGGGCCGGGCTGCTTTGTGTGCCCGTGGGCGGCGGCCCGCCCGCTCGCCGTCCGCGCTGCGAGCCTTCGGCTCGGCGTGTCGCCTCGAAGCCCGGCCAGGCCCCGCCACCGCCCACGGGCACCGCAGCCTGGCCCGCCGCTTCCTGGGGGCGTCATGGGGGTCTCGCGTGTTGAGTTTTTGGGGTGCTCGGGTGCGTGTTGTTACAAACGTCGTCAATCCGAGGGCTTTTTCGCTGAAAATGGCGGTATTGGGCGTAGATTGACGATGTTTGTAACAGGGGCTCTCGCGGGGTGATTGGAATCGCGTTGGTTTGACGACATTTGTAACATTGGCCGCCCACTGGTCGCCCGGCCGGGTCCCGCGCCTCGAAGCGTTCCCTATCCTCAGTTTCGCATGCAATTCCCTGACACCTGCAGTTCGTCACTTAGTGAAAAGCCTGGAATTTCAACGATTACATTTCAAAGCATGAAGTGTGCGTGGGGGAATTGCATGCGAATATGTGCCGATCAGGCCCCGCCGCCGCTCACGGGTACCGCAGCCTGGTCCCTCTACTCCCTGTGGGCGTCATGGGGGTCTCGCGTGTTGAGTTTTTGGGGTGCTCGGGTGTGTGTTGTTACAAACGTCGTCAATCCAAGGTGTTTTTCGTGTGGATTTCTGCCCCGTTGTTACGAACGTCGTCAATCCGAGGGCTTTTTCGCTGAAAATGGCTGTTTTTGGGCTTAGATTGACGACGTTTGTAACAGGGGTCCTCGTGAGGCGATATGAATTGCGTTGGTTTGACGACGTTTGCAACGTCGGCCGCCCACTGGTCGCCCGGCCAGGGTCCGCCGCCGCCCACGGGCGCTGTGGTCAGGCCCTGTCGGCCAGGCCGCCCGGTTGCGTGAAACCGCCATCGCCTTTGCGGGTGAGAAATTGGCTGTTTTGGCGCAGTTTTCGGGTGCAGAGGTGATGGTGGTTTCAATGGTTGCTGTTCAGGGGAGTGCAGTGGTGTTTTCGGTTTCAAAGTCGCCACGTTGTCGCGCCTCGTGCGCGAAAAAGTTCGCCCTGCGTGGTCTGATGGTGGACGTGAGCGCGAAAAAGTTCGCCCTGCACGCTTAAAACACCCCAAAATCGGCGTTTTTGCGCTTGCTGGGCGAACTTTTTCGCGGAAGAGCCACTGGAGGGGCTGTGCTGGGCGAGTTTTTCGCGGAAATGCTGCTGAAGGGGCTGTGCTGGGCGAACTTTTTCGCGGAAGAGCCACTGGAGGGGCTGTGCTGGGCGAGTT
>USPB01000045.1 GCA_900556405.1 uncultured Actinomyces sp. | reverse complement strand
GCAGGCAACCGCCCGCCTGTTGGCGCAGAGGGGGTGGAGGGTTGTCGCCGTGGCCAGGCGACGCGAGCGCCTGGAGGCCCTCGCCGAACAGATTGGCTGTGAGTACTGGGCGGCCGACCTCACGGATGAGGCGCAGGTGGAGGAGATGGCCGCACACGTCCTGGCGGGCGGCCCCGTGGACGCGCTGGTCAACAACGCCGGTGGGGCAATCGGCGTGGACCGGGTCGCCGACAGTGATCCCGCCAGGTGGAGTGCGATGTTTGATCGCAACGTTCTGACCGCCCTGCACTGCTCGCGCGCGTTCCTGCCGGGGATGCGCGAGCGCGGGGGAGACCTCGTTTTCCTCACCTCGACCGCCGCCCACGACACCTATCCGGGAGGTGGGGGCTACGTGGCCGCCAAGCACGCCGAGCGCATTATCGCCAACACGCTGCGCCAGGAGCTCGTGGGCGAACCTGTGCGCGTCATCGAGATCGCGCCGGGCATGGTGCGCACCGAAGAGTTTTCGCTCAACCGACTCGGCTCCCAGGAGGCCGCCGACCGCGTCTACGAGGGAGTCGCCGCCCCGCTCGTCGCCGAAGACGTCGCCGAGGCGATCGTGTGGACCCTGGAGCGCCCCTCCCACGTCAACATCGACTCGATGATCGTCCGCCCGGTTGCTCAGGCGACGAACACCCTCGTGGCCAGGAATACCATCGGACAATAGGTCCGCTGAGTCTGTCGCATAGATGGGACGAGGCCGGGGCCGCTCGCGCGATGGGGTGCGCGTCGCGGTCCCGGCCTCGCGTCTTCTACTGAGTCCAGCCCAGGATGCGCACGACGCCCGGGACGTCGTCGGTGGTCGTCGTGATCTGGGTGGCCTCGCCGCCTGTGACGGGGGCGACGAAGAGGTGCAGTGAGAGGTCGGAGTAGGCGTCCTTGGGCGACGCGTACAGTGCCATCTGCGTGCCGTCGGGGCTCACGGCGAGCCATCCCTCGATGGTGTGAGTGCTCTCCAGGCTGGGCAGGCTGACCTTTGTCCAGTTGGAAACGAGCAGTGTCTGGTCCTCCGGGGTGGTCTGGGCCAGAGGCGTACCCGGCTTGGAGTAGATGGTGCCTTGGTCGATCGTGAGGCACGTGCCGTCGGGGGTGACGGCGTTCGCGCCGAAACATCCAACGCCGGCCTCGTTGGCGACCCACACCGCGGTTTTAGTGCGATGGATGGACAGGTCGGGCATGACTTGGAATCGCGCGTAGTTTTCGACCGTGAAGTCCGTGGGAACGGCCTCGGGCGCTTCAGTTTCTGAGGGGAAACGGTAGATTGTCCCGACGCGATCCGATGCGGCGTCCTTGTCGATGTGGGCCACGTAGATGGCTCCGTCGGGGCCGAATTGGGCGAAGTGATTGGATACGGGGGTGTGTCCGCTCGGCGTCGGGATCGCGTCATTGAGGACGGTGAGCGTGCCGTTCGTGGAGACCACGGCGACCTTTTCGTTCTCGCCGTCGTCGTTCGCGACGATCATGCGTGAGAAGTCGGGGGAGTAGCACTGCATATACTCGCACATGTACCCCGGTGCGGACAGGTACTCGCTCGGGAAGGTGAAGGTACGCGTCGCTGTGATCGTGCCCGATTGCGGGTCGATGGCCCGCACGGTGGTGACCGTCGTGTCGATGCCGTCGTCGGCGGCGGCGAAGATAATGCCGGACATGGGCGCGGTCGACGGGTCTGCCGTAGCGCCAGACGAGGCCTCGGCGCTCGCGGCGGGGGTGGAGGGGGTCGAGGCTGACCCGCAGGCGCTGAGAGCGAGTGCGGTTGCCGTGGTAAACAGGATCGTGGGGAGGGATTTGATGGACATGTGTCACCTCGTGAGTGTGATCGTCGGGTGGCGAACGTTGCAGGATAGTTGTGAGCTGACAAATAAATCAAGCTCCGAAAGGTGATGTGCGACACCTGTTATTTCATAGTGTTTTCACAGTTTCGTCATAATGTCCGCTTATGTGTCGCTCCTAATCTGCGAGGTATTGATGCACATATCAGCAGAAAGGAGCGTCCCCCATGGCGGACGACAACAAGAACCCGGCAGGTGACACTGAGCGCACCTCGATCCTGCCCCAGTCGGGCGCGCAGGCCGCGGAGCAGACCGAAGTCCTGCCCATCCACGCGACTCAGGCGGACACGGCACAGATGCTTCCCGTCACTCAGGAGGACACCGGTAATGCGTTTGCTGGCACGCCCCTGGAGTCTGTCGCGGGATCTTCTGCCGACGACCTATCGGGTGACGAGGCCGTGGCAGCTAGCGCCGCGACGCTCGAGCCTGCACCGAAGAAAACCTCGTGGGGTAAGCGTGCGGCCATCGCCGGAGCGGCAGCTGCCATCCTCTCCGTCGGCTTCGGCGCGGGCGTCATTACCCATGCCGCCGTGATGGGGGATGGGCAGGACTACTACGAGCAGGGATACGAGGACGGCTCCAACGATCGGGGTAACGGGACCGAGGATGAGGATTCCGGTCGCGGAAGTGATCAGCAGGGTCCGGGTAACGGCCAGCAGCAGGGGCCCGGCGGCCAGCAAGGTCCCGGTAACGGTCAGCAGCAGGGTCCAGGTGGTCAGCAGGGGCCTGGTAATGGCCAGCAGCAGGGGCCGGGCGGTGAGCAGGGCGATACCGGTAGCACCCGCCCGGGACCCCCTCCGGAGGGTGGTCGAGGCCCCGGCAGCAAGCCTGGAAGCCAGGGGAGTGCTGACACCTCAACCGAGAATGAGGGGTCGACCGCCAGCTAAGCGATGAGGGCGCGCGAGACGACATCTGTCTCGCGCGTCCTTTTACGCAACCGTGGCTATGAGGGTTGAGGCGGCTACGCCTACGAGGAGAGCCGCAAAAACGAGGCCGAGCACCCGGTTCGACACTCGCTTGGTGAGCTTGGCTCCCACGATGCCGCCTCCCATGGATGCTGCGGTGAAGAGCGCGACCATCACCCCGGCCTCGGCGGTGATCGTCAGGGTCCCGGCGACCGTGCGCGACGCCAGCCCGAAGGCGGCGGTGATGACCATGACCAGCAGGGACGTCGCAGAGGCTCGCTTCATCGGGTATCGCAGCGCCAGGTGTAGCGCGGGCACGATCGCGAACCCTCCGCCGACGCCGAAGAATCCCGTGAGGAAACCCGTCAGCGTCGCCAGGGCGACGACGCGGCACACGGTCGCGAGCGTCCAGGAACCCTTGTCGCCGATGGCGGCCCCGGCCTCGTCCGAAGAGGAAGGGACGGATGTGCGCAGCTGGGAGCGCACCATGAACACGGCGACTGCACCCAGGAGAGCGCAGAACAACAACATGAGGGTGCGCGCCGAGATGAGCGGGCCGAGCGTTGACCCCGCCCATGTGCCGACGAGGCCCGCGAGCGCGAAGATCGTTCCCCCGCGCCATGCGACGTTGCCGCTGCGAGCACGCGTTGCCAGCGAAACGGCGGCTGTCAGCCCCACGATGATGAGGGACAGGCCCGTCGCCTGATGGGGGTCTTGGCCGAGGATGTAGACGAGGATCGGCACCGACAGGATGCCGCCACCTGCGCCGAGTGAGCCGACGACGATGCCGACGAATGCGCCGATGAGGAGCGCTTCAACAATCATTGGTGATTCCGGGTTGACGTGGACAAAGAAAGTCCGAGAGAGGAAGCGACTGCGGGATCCATGATGTCCGAGGCTGGCCTGCCCGCTGCGATCAGCATGCCCATCGCGCGTAGGGCGGGAGTTGCGTGCTCGTAAAACGCCCGGTATCCCTCGCACAGGTAGTTGTGCGTGGTTTCGCCTCGGCGTACGAATCTGTCTTTCGGGCATCCGCCCCAGCACAGTCGCAGGTGCGGGCAGGACCGGCACTCCTCATCGAGGTCGGGCTTCAGGCGTGCAAAGTCGCGCATCTTGTCCGATGTTGCCAGCTGCGCGAATGATGAGGAGTTGATTGAGCCGACCAGCCAGTCCGGCTCCACCCAGTGATCGCAGGCGTACACGTCGCCGTTGAACTCCATTGCCATGTTCGCCCCGCAGTGGGGCGCGTGTACGCACACCGTGGCCGATCCAAAGAGAGCTGAGAGCGTCGAATCCACGTCCTGGATGAACACCTCGCCGACGTCGGCGGCGATCCACTGGTCGAACACCTCGCACAGGAAACGCCCGTAGGAGGCGGGGCACGTGGAGCGGCTGGTGACGCAATCCCCGTCCTGTCGATACAGGAGCGCAGACGTGCCAGAGCGCCAGCCGCGCTCGGCCTGGGCCAGGTCGGCCGCGCGCACGCGCTCGACGATGGGGATGAACTGCAGGTAGCGGGCACCGAGCTCGTCGCGGAAGTAGCGGTACACCTGCTCCCCGTGGTCCTCGTTCGCGGCGTTGATCGTGCACAGGATGTTCGTCTCCACGCCTGCGCGCGCGAGTGCCTCCCAGCCGCGCACAACCATCGCGTGCGTGCCGCGCCCGCCGCGGTTGAGGCGGTAGGCGTCGTGCAGGGGAGCGGGCCCGTCGATGGACACGCCCACGAGGACGTTGTGGTCTGCGAAAAAGCGCGCCCACTCCTCGGTCACCAGCGTTCCGTTCGTCTGCAGGGCGTGACGCACGCGCTGGGTGGGGCGACGGAAACGCTCACACAGCTCCATGAGCCGCTCGAAAAAACCCAGGCCTCGCAGGGTTGGCTCCCCGCCCTGCCACAGCATCGTGACCTCGCCGTCGGGACTCGACTCGAGAAAGGCCTCCACGTAGCGCTCAAGCGTCTGCTCCGACATGGTCTGCGCGGCCGCGTTGTAGAGCAGCTCCTTAGACAGGAAGAAACAATACTGGCAATCCAGGTTGCAGGCGGCACCCGTCGGCTTCGTGACAACGGAGAAAGGGATCGAGCGGATCACGGCCTGCCCCCGCGATCGGTGCGCGTGCGCATTGACGAGGCCGACCCCACCTCACGGGTCGGAGCATCCTCAGCGTAACGGGGGAGGGAAACCTCATCGTCGGAGGGGTGAGCAGCGATATACGCGCTGGCTTGAGCGGCCCCCAAGGGCCCTAGCGAGGCACCGACGACATCGATGTCCCACTCCATCACGGGAAGGAGCTCCTTGTACATGGAAGCCGTAATATCGGCCCGAATGGATGGGAACGCGTCGACGACCTCACCCGCCACGATGATGGCTCGCGGATTAATGAGGAGCGCGGCCGAGCCGAGGACGTAGCCGACAGCCTCCGCCGCCCGGTCCAACGCCTCGCGCGCACGCGCATTGCCGGACAGGACGGCGCCGCGTAGCTCCGCAATGTCACGAACTCCAGCGCTCTCACACAACGCCGGAACGGAGGCCAACGTCTCCAGGCAACCGCGCTTGCCGCAGGCGCAGGGTGAGCCATTGGTGCCCACCGTCATGTGTCCTAGTTCTCCGGCCAGGCCGCCCGCTCCGCCAACCAGGCGGAAATCGGAGACGACGCAGCCGCCCACGCCGCCCGACAGGCGCAGGTAAATGAACGATGACATGTCCGCTCCTGCGCCCCACATGGCCTCCGCGAGCGCAGCCATGCGCACGGTGTTATCAACCACCGGAGCGGGAGCCCACCAGCGATGCGTCAGTGCGGCGAGTTCCTCCACGCTCGGGTACGCATCCGAGGACAACCTCGCGTTACGCCCCATCGGAATAGGAACGCCCACACCCACCGCGCGCACGGTCGACGTGTCAATACCCTGACGGGCCGCGCTCGCGGCCAGGGCCTCGCAGGTCTGCTCAAGAGAGAGCTGGAGAGACGGGGAAGCGGGGGAAACGATATGGACGGCGGCCAAGACTGCGCCGCTGCGCGAGAGCATGACGCCCGCACACGAGGTTCGCGTGACGTTGAGGCCGACGCAGTGGGCGGCTGAGGAGTTGAGGGTGAGAAGCTGGGTGGGGCGGCCTCGTCCTGGGGCGTTTGTGCGCACCGGCGTCACCGATCCCTCATCGAGGAGGGTCGTGAGCGCGCGCCCCAGGTTTGTGCGCGAGGTGTCGAGTGCTTCGCACAGCTGGGAGCGTGTGGCCGGGGCTTTGGCCAGGTGAGCGACGATGCGGTCTTCCAGGGTCGGCAGGGGGCTGCGGGTGGGGTAGTGCATGTCTCTCCTTCCCAGCGCTTCGTCGTTGATGTCCGGTCGGTGCGTTCCGACCTCGTTGATACTTTCTATGATACGCGTCACTGCGTGGGGTGCGCAGAGGGCGCGTTGCCTCGGCGGTGGAAAGTTGTATGTTCCCACCGCCGAGGCGTTGCGTCAGTCGCTCGTGACCTCGTCGAGGTCGGAGCGAGCCGTGTTCACCAGCGGGATGTCGAAGTCCGTCATCGCCGCCATCCACTTGGCGAAGGAATGATCCCCGCGCTCACGCAGCTGCAGGTAGAGGTTCGTGGCCAGCTCCCTGCGGATCTCGTCGTAGACGGGCACGGTGTACACGTTGTTCATCTCGGCCGGATCCAGGCGCAGGTCGTAGAGCTCGTTGATCGACTCGGGGTTGATGACGAGCTTGAAATCCCGCGTGCGCAGCATGCGCTGCTGGAGGGGGAAGTGGTGGCCGTGGAACTCGCACACGATGTCCTCACGCCAGCCCTCGACGTCCTCGCCGCGTGTCAGGTCCACGATCGAGCGGCCGTCCTCGACAAGCGAGGTGTCCAAGCCGGCGATGTCCAGGACCGTGGCCGGCAGGTCGATGAGGGAGACAAACGCGTCCGAGCGGCCCACCGTGGACACGCCGGGAATGTGGGCGATGAACGGGACGTTGTAGATGTCGTCGTACATCATCGGGCCCTTGTCGTTGAGACGATGCGAGCCCGTGAATTCACCGTGGTCCGCGCAGAAGAACACCGCCGTGTCGTCCAGGATGCCCAGCTCGCGCGCCACGTCCATGATGCGTCCGATCTCGAAGTCGATCATGGCCGTGTAACCCCAGTAGACCGCGATGAGCTTCTTCCACTGCTCGTTCGTGAACGAGGAGGTGGACCAGTAGGTCGCGTAGTTCTCCTGGATCGGGGGCTTACCGATGAGGGAGTCGCCGAAGTTTTCCGGCAGCTCGACGTCATTGGGATCAATGAGATCGAACCACTCGTCGGGCAGGAAGTAGGGCAGGTGGGGGCCAAAGAAATGCACGTCGAGGCAGAAGGGCTGCTTCGAGTCCTTCCAATCGGCCGCGTATTCGCGCAGCTTCTCAATCGCACGGTCCGCCAGGAAGCGCTCGAAGGTTGCCTCCTCGGGCTGATCGAGGCGTGCGGCGATGATGTGCCCGTCGCGCCCGCCGGGCAGCTTGCCGCGCCACAGGTCGTGGGCGCGCACGGGCGGGAGGTTGTTGGCCTCGAGCCACGCGACGTACTTTTCGTTGGCTACCGGGTTTTCAGCGCCCCAGTAGGTGTCGTCGTCGGCGCCGAACTTGTCGGGCAGGTTGTAGCCGCAGTGGTACTTGCCGACGATGCCGACGTTGTAGCCGGCGTCGCGCAGTTCCTGCGTGTACGTCCACGTTCCCTCGGGGATCGACACCTGGTAGGCGATGTTCCACTCGGGGTTGGCCAGCACCTGGTGTTTGCCCGGGCGCTTGCCGGTGAGCAGCGAGGCGCGCGCCGGCGTGCAGATCGCGGTCGGGGTGAAGCAGTGGGTGAAGGCGAAGCCCGATTCGCCCATCGCGTCGATGACGGGGGTGCGCGCGTGTGGGTTGCCGAGGCAGCCGATCGTGTCGGTGCGGTGCTGGTCGGTCATGATGACCAGGACGTTGCGCACGTTATCGGGAATATCCCGCGTGTTGTCAGTCATTGCAATGCCTTTTCGTCGTTGAAATCAGGGGGTGGGCCGCTGCTACTGGGCGACGACCTTGTCCATGTCCTCAAGTTCGGCGCCGCTGGTCTCGGTGAGGAACTTCGCCGTGAAGATGACCGCGAGGACACCGAAGGCGCAGTAGATCCAGTAGGTGCCGGCGGGCGACCAGCCGATGAGGAACGGGAAGAGGAGAACAACCAGGAAGTTCACGAGGAAGTCGGCGCCCGAGGCGAGCGACATGGCGCCACCACGGATCGAGTTGGGGAACATCTCTCCCATGACGATGGAGAAGATGGGGCCCCACGAGGAGGTGAATCCCAGGAGGAAGGTGCACAGGGCAGCGACCGCCAGGAATGCCAGGACGGGGGAGTCTGCGACGTCGGGCTTGCCGTCGACGGTGGGGGCGACCGTAAAGACCGTTGCCACAACGCCCAGCGACACGAAGATCAGCGTTCCTCCGTAGATGAGCATGCGCTTGCGGCCCACGCGGTCCACCAGCATGATGCCCGACAGGACGCCGACGATCTTGAACGCGGTGATGAGTAGCGTCTGGGCCAGGGCCATCGACTCGGTGAAGCCGACGGCGGCGAACAGGGAGTTGGAGTAGAAGAAGACGCCGTTGATGCCGGTGAGCTGCTGGAATGCGGCGATCGCCATGCCGACGAACACGAGGCCACGCCACTGGGAGGACAGAATCTGTCCGATCGAGAGCTTTGCGCCACCCGTGATGGTCAGGGACTGGGTGATGGCCGTGACGCGGTCTGCGGGATCTTCCTCGCCGCACAGCTTGGCCAGGATCTGCTCGGCCTCCTTGGTGCGCCCCACGGAGACGAGGTAACGGGGAGACTCGGGGATCTTCGCCGTATAGACGACGAAGAGGAGGGCCGGGATGATCAGGCATGCGAAGAGGACCTGCCAGGTCATGAGCCCGCCGAACGCGGGCTTGGCAGCGCCGCCCGTGATCGAGACGACCGCCGTGTTGATGAGGCCAGCGAAGAACAGGCCCAGGATGATCGCGAGCTGACGGAAGCCGATGAGACGCCCGCGGATCTCAGCGGGAGCGATCTCCGCAACGTAGCCGGGGGCGACCGTGGTCGCCGCGCCGAAGCCGATGCCGCCGACGATGCGGGTCAGGAGCAGGAAGGGGTAGCCGAAGCTACCCAGGAGGGGAGAGATGGGGCCGAGGAGGGCCTCGAAGAGCAGGAAGGGGCCGACCCACATGAGCGTGGTCTTGCGGCCGATCTTGTCGGAGATGCGTCCCGCGGCGAGCGCGCCGATGAGGCCGCCGATGACGCCTGCTGCGCCTGCAACGCCCTGCAGGATTGGACCAAGCTCGAAGGTGGAACCCACCGCCTTGATGGCGGCGTTGAGGACCATGCCTTCGAATCCGTAGAAGAAGGGCCCGAGGGTGGCGATCAGAGCGAGGGACGTCGCGTAGCGCCTCGCTTGTTTTTCGCGGGGAGTAAGTGCTGTTGTCGATGACATGTCTTCATCCTTGAAGGTGAGATGGTGCGCCCGCGCCTGCCGTGTGCGCTTCATTCACCGTACGCGCGCCATTTTGTGTCCGAGGTAACGGACATAAACAATCGAAGTGATCTGTATCACTATAAATTGTGTATTTAGCGCGACTGAATCACGAACTCCGGATTCGGCGCATCGGTCACCTCAACCGAATCAGCATCGATGACGAGCGCCTTCGTGCCGCGCAGGCGCAGCGTACCGCTCACGTGAACCCAGCTATCCGCCTCGGGCGCGGGGCCGGACCACCGAACAACGAAACCAATCGGGTAGGCGTCAGCAGCACAGCACCAGATGGCCATGCGGGCCACCGCAAAACTGTCATCCTCCGTCACGCGAGGAATCGACGCCTGTGCGCGAGCCGCCTCCGGGCTCATCACAAAACCGACGAGATCGATGTGATCACCGTCGTGCGCGCGCCCGTGAGCGATCAACTCCTCAACCTGATCGTAGAAGTTATCAGTCGTCAGCTCCAGCTTCCCCGACGACGAGGCCGATGCGCCGTCCCCGCTCTGCGGAGTAGCGGTGGGGGAGGCCTCCCCCTGGGAGGTGGACGTCGACGCAGAGTTGTCCCCATCGTCTCCAGCGTCGAGGCCGGAGCTCGTGCCTGCGTCGGCCGCGCGAGCGTTCCACGCGGTCGATGCCAACTCCGAGGGAGAGACGCGGAAAGGAAGAACGATCAGAGCACTCGCAAGGAGCGCCACAAGGGCGCGCGAGAGGGCGCGATGAGTGTGAGTCCTGTCGGTGTGCTCGTGGTCGCCGGAGCCGAGCCGAGCGGACAGGGCGAGCGAGCACGCGAGCAGACATACTCCCGAGGCGATAATCCCGACACGCGCGGAAGATGGGACGAACGACGCATAGCGACCCGACAGTGACAGCCACAGCAAGCCAGCGCCGAGGCAAGCCAACGACAAGGACTCGGTGACCGGGGCCAGACGATCCACAACCTTCACGACAATACCCCCGCCCACCAGGCGCAGCCGATCACGGTGGCAGCAGCCACGCTCACCGACATGAACAAGCGGATCACAAAAGTGCCCCGGAACTGGGAGGCCAGGAGCGCCACGTTCTTCACGTCCATCATCGGGCCGTACACCATGAAACCCATTAGCGCGCCAGTGGGCGCCAACGAAGCGAGAGAACGGGCAATCACCGCGTCAGAGGATGAACACAGAGACAACGCAAAGCCGGCACCCATCATCAGGGCCAGTGCTGCGGGTGCGGGAAGCCCCGCGAGCAGAGCAGACACCGGCCACAGCACTTGAGCCAGCGTCGACGCCGCAACGCCACCCAGCAGATACGGCAGAATCCGGCCAAAAGACTGCCCCGTCGCACCCAGCACACCCGAGAAAGATCGATCCGGCACCGCACAGCCACCCGCGCAGCCGCACGCGTCGCCGTCATGGAAGACACCATCCGCCCGCAGCGCTCGCGGAGAAGCAACCAGCATCGACAGACCAACCGAGAGAGCAACAATAACGCTCAGTCCGATACGCGTGGCGACCAACGACCACGAGCCAAACGCGTAGTAGGTCGACGCAATCACCAGTGGGTTGATGGCGGGAGAAGCCAGCATGAGGGTCGTGGCAGCCGAGAGTGGAACACCCTTGCGCAACAGGGAGCGGAAGATCGGCACCGCCGAGCAATCGCACACCGGAAGCAAGAAAGCGACGATGAGTGCTGTCGCGACGGAAGCGAGCGGGTTCGTCGGAAAGATGCGAGCGATCAGAGCGGGGGAGACGAAAGCCTCGATGAACTCAGCAACGAACACGCCCAGGAGCAAGAAAGGAATCGCCTGCAGCGTCATGCCGACGGCGATCGTTGCCGCTCGGCCGACGGGTAGACCTGTTTCAGACAGAGTCCCCTGCGCCGCCCACACGGCGATCACCGCAATGAGAAACAGGGTGCCAATGAGCGCACCCCAGGGGCGCGCCTGGCGTCTCGTATCCGTCGAACTCACCCCACAACTCTAGGACAGGAGGCCCAAGCATCCACGGTCACGCGCCGACCACGGCCCACCAGACCATCGTCTGCGCGTGCGTCGCCGAGCGCTCGCGGGTGCGCTGTGGGCAGGCAGACGTTCCGCCCGGTGGGCGCCGCGCATTTTCTTCGCTACACTTGTTTCTCGCTATGATCCGGCTCGCTTCAGCGGGGTATCACCGGGGAGCATCCGGAAGAAAGAGGAGCGCGAAAGCCGGACACGGCCTCGTTCCCTCCAGTAGAACCGGACGGGAGGGCCCGACACAGCCCCCAACGAAGCGGCCGCCCCCTGCGGAGCGGCAAGCGGGGTGGTACCGCGGGTGCCGGCGACGCCGGTCCTCGTCCCTG
>USPB01000044.1 GCA_900556405.1 uncultured Actinomyces sp. | reverse complement strand
CAGGTCAATCCGTGAAAATCCGCGATTCCGGACACACATTTTGACCCTTAACCCGAGGATTCGTTCAGTTTCCTATGATGTCTTAGGAGTGATAAGCGTCGAAACCCGAAAGGACACCCGTGGAACCAACGAACGGCTCATTCGTCCCGGCGAGCCCGGACCTGATCTGGATGGTGTTCATCCAGCAGGTCTTGGTCCTCATCGCGTGGCTGATCGGCGTCGTAGTGCGCCGGGTCCTGAAGAATCGCATGACGATGTCCACCGCGTCAGCAACTCTGACCGGCCTGGCCGGCCTGTGGGGTGGCTTGGTGATCGCCGGTTGGATCTTCGACTCCGGTGACCTGTGGAAGCCCGGCATGATCGCGGTTGCCGCGCTGGTTGCCCTCGTCGTCGTCATCGTGGTTGCGCTGGTCGCCGCGTACCTGCATCCGCGCCCGGGCCTCGCCCCCATTCGAGAGGTCGTTCAGCGTGGAGAATCCGACTCCCTCGAATTCAAGTCGAGCGCTCGCTGGAACATGCGCATGGGCAAGCGTGACGACGCGATGGAGACCGTGATCGCCAAGACCGTCGCCGCCTTCATGAACTCCGGTGGCGGTACCCTGCTGATCGGCGTCGACGACGATGGTCGGCTCATCGGCATGGGGCCCGACTACTCGACCCTCAAGACGCCCGACTCCGACCGTTTCGAGCTGTGGATCCGAGATATGTGGGGGCAGCGAATGGGGACCAACGCCGCCGTGCTCCCCAGGCTCGACTTCGCCGAGGCCTCGGACCCACAGGAGGGATACGAGCGCCAGGAGGTGTGCCGGGTGACCATCCCGCCCTCGCCCCACCCCGTGTACCTGAGGGGACCGAAGGGCAAGGGGGAGGCCGAGTTGTGGGTGCGCGTGGGCAACTCGACGCGGCGCCTGGAGGTCACGGATGCGGTCCAGTACGTGTCGACGCGCTGGCCAGAGAGCGTGCGTGTCTCCCCGTGGACGCGCGTGCGCCTCCTCGCGCTGCGCCGCCGCGAAGTGCCGACGCGCCTGCCGGGCGTCGTCGAGCGGGTTCTCACCGAGCGCGCGATGAGCGGCTTGTCTGCGGTGGAAGAGGAGTGAGCGACGCGGGGCGTCGGGCGCTGAGGGGGAGTAGGGGCGGGGTTAGACTGGCCCCAGGAACTCAGAGAGGAGAGTAGGCATGCGCCTGCGCAAGACCCTGCCCGCGGACATCGAGCAGATCATCGCGTCCGGGGACGTTGAGGCCGTCGTGCGCGCGGTCGAGCGTTGCGAGATCGGCGCGTACCTGCGGGGATCCGCCTACGAGCCGAGGCTCATGCACTTCCCGGCCTCCGAGGAAATCACCGACTTCCTGCTCGCGCGAGGCGAGGACATCAACTCCCGTGACCGGTACGAACGTACCCCGATCCACGCGCGCGTTCGGTCGCGATGCCTCGACCAGATTCCGATGCTGATCGCTCGCGGAGGCGACATCAATGCGCGCGATACCTCCGACCAGACGGCGTTGTTTGACGTCGTCGAGCGTTTCCCCGTTGCCGACGTGTCACGGATGATGTCGTGGGGCGCGGATCCGCTGATTGTTGCCGACTCGCGGGTCTACGGGAAGGCGACGCTTGTGGAGAACGTGGTGGCCTGGCACAACTTCCTGGACACGCCGCGCGCGCTCGCGGTGATTCGGTTGCTCCTTTCTGTTGGGGCACCCGTCGGCGAGCGTGTGCCCATCGCGCTGCGAGCCATGGACCGGATGCGCTGCACGTTCATCACGCACGGTCTGCCGGAAACGATTTCTCAGGCGACGTTCGACGAGGCCTCCGCTGCGTTGTCGGAGCTGTGCGCGCTGTTCGGGGTGGAACAGCGGGAGGCGCAGCGCGCGCCTGGAGTGGGGGAACGGCTGGAGCTGGATCCGTCCGTGCCTGCACTGCGTCAGTATGGGGAGTTGTGGGATCTGCTTGTGCCCGACAGTGGCCAGTGTCAGACGCTGCAAGGCGAGGTCATCCGCATTGCGGGGCGCGTCGGCCACGAGGTGTATGACAACGGTGGCATCAACTGGGATCGCTCTTTTGGGAAGCTGCTGGACCAGTATCTCAGTGTCGTGCGTTCAGGCCTGCCGATGCCGCCCGACTCTGTCGCTCGGGCCGAGGCCGCCGTCGCCTCCCTCAAGTCCCGTTCGATGTCCCGCCAGGCCGTCGACGACATCACGGAGCTGGCGGTGGTGTGGGTGCGCTTGAACCCCGTTCTTGTGGAGACGGATCTGCCAGACGTGGGGCGGTGAGCGGGGCTAGGTGTAAAGCTCGCGGCGGTACACTGGGCGAATGGGTAAACGAATTCTTGGGTGGCTGCGTCAACGGCGAGTTGCAGTGATGTATGGAGTGTTATGGTGTTCCTCGTTCTTCGTTATCGCAGTGTTTTTTCATAAAACTCTCACTGATATCGCACATCGTGCTGATGGGGAAATTGCTGAAGCCTGCGTGGTGATGTATGTGATTTCTATTGTTCTCAGTGTGGCTTGCGTTTTCTTCGGATTGTCGATTCGTCAGGGGAAACGACGTCTTTGTGTGACTATGCAATTGCTGACATTTGCCATACTTGTGACAATATTTCGCTCTGTGTTTGATGTGCTTGGTGGTGAGGGGCTTGCGTTTTTCATTGGAGTACCTACTTCTGGAGTTGCGTCGGTATATGAAGCGTTCTTTATGTGGGCGCTTTTTGTGGTAGGGGCAGGGTTTCAAATCGCTTTGATTTCTAATGAAGCTCGACGTCCTGAAATGAATATGCTTCACGGTGGCGTTCTTATTATTGTGGGAATCCTGCTTCCGAAAATGCTTGATTCCTATTCGCTGCTTCGTGCTCACTGCTACGAGGTGCAATGTGGTAATGGTGAGCTCGGTAGTGTCATGCTGTTTGAAATGGCTATTGCCTATGCGGCGGCTCTAGCTGCAATGTTCGTTTTTGGGGTCTTTTCTCCGTCTATTCGTACTTCTATACGCAGAATTACTGGAGAAAATGAATTTGAATGCGTAATGCATTCTGATGATGTTCCACATTATTGTGATCATCCCGTCGCTTTTTGCGCAGAAAAGGAATCGTTTGACAAGAGTGCATTGGCAGGCTCTTCCACCGGCTTAAGTGGTGTTGCTCTATCCACGCGGCTGATGAGTGCTGCTGTTGGTGGCCTCGTCGCCGGCGCGTGTTTCTCGGTTGTGAACCGTCTCTTCAACCGCCGCTGAACTGCGTTGCCTCACGTTTCGACTGGAGAGTCGTGGCATATATCCACGCCGATACTTGTTGCTAAGTGGTGTTACACCACTTAGTGCGGTATTACACCAGCTCGGAGGTGGTGTAATGCTCCCTAACTGGTGTAATGCTCCCTAAGTGGTGCAGCGCTGCCTGGCCAGGGCCTGTTGGACGCCGGCGTGGTCGGTGCTGGCAAGGTTATCCGCAATCATGCTTGTTGTCGATGAGGCGTTACACCAGATCCGTAGGCATTACACCCCTTCGGATCGGGTGCGCCGCGACGGATCGGGTGTAGTGCGACGTATCGGGTGTAGTGCGACGGAACGGGTGCAGTGCCACGTAACTAGTGCAGTGAGTAAGGAGTCCAGAGCTCACCGCACCCGTGTGCGTGAGCCGGAGCTACGTGCGTCAACGCCACAGCAGGGATGCGCCGGAGAACAATAAACAACAGGGGAGGGCCCAAGCCTTTCGGCTCGGACCCCTCCTCATGTCGTATCAGTGCGACGCTGACAGCCTCACTCGGCGCCCTTGCGGCGGCGGATGCGCTTGCGGGCGCGGGGCGCGCCCTCAGACGCCTCACCCGCATGCTGCGAGTGCTCGCCGCGGCCACGGCCACGCGTACCGCGATCCGATCGACCCCCCTTACCGGCGTTCAGCGTGCGATCCCCGTCCTGGGACCCGCGCGACCGAGAGCCGCGCGCTGAATCCGAAGTGCCGCCCGAACGCGCCGAACGCCCGCGGCCACCCCGAGAGGCGCCTTGGGACCCGCCGCGCGAGCCACGGCCTCGGCCCTCGCGGCGAGGAGACGAACCGCCCAGGTCCTCGAGGACCTCGGCGTCCAGGCCCGCGCGCGTGCGCTTGGCGCGCGGCAGGCGACCGGTCGTGCCCTCCGGGATGTCCAGGTCGGTGAACAGGTGGGGGGAGGTGTGGTAGGTCTCGAGCGGATCCGGCACGCCCAGTCCCAGGGCCTTGGAGATCAGCGACCAGCGCGGCGTATCGTCCCAGTCGACGAAGGTGACGGCCGTACCAGAGTGCCCGGCGCGGCCCGTGCGGCCGATGCGGTGGATGTAGATCTTCTCGTCTTCGGGGCACTGGTAGTTGATGACGTGCGTGACGTCGTCGACGTCGATGCCTCGCGCGGCGACGTCGGTGGCGACCAGGACGTCGACCTTGCCGTTACGGAACGCGCGCAGAGCCTGCTCGCGGGCGCCCTGACCGAGGTCGCCGTGCAGCGCGCCGACCGCGAAGCCGCGGGCGGTCAGGTCCTCGCCCAGGCGGGCGGCGGTGCGCTTGGTGCGGCAGAAGATGACGGTGCGTCCGCGCCCCTCGGCCTGGAGGATGCGGGAGACGACCTCCACCTTGTTCATGGCGTGAACACGGTAGATGACCTGCTTGACCGTGTTGACGGTCTGGTTCTGGTCGTCGGGATCCTGCGCGCGGATGTGGGTCGGCTGGACCATGAAGCGGCGGGCGAGGGCCACGACGGGGCCGGGCATGGTCGCGGAGAACAGCATGGTGTGGCGGTTCTCGGGGACACGGCTGAGCAGCGTCTCGACGTCGGGCAGGAAGCCCAGGTCGAGCATCTCGTCGGCCTCGTCGAGGACGACGGTTTCGACGCCGGACAGGTGCAGGTGGCCCTTGCGCAGCAGGTCGATGAGGCGGCCGGGCGTGCCCACGACGATGTCTGCGCCGCGCTGGAGAGCTTCGATCTGCGGCTCGAAGGCGACGCCGCCGTAGATTTCGACGATACGGGTCGACAGGTACTTGGCGGCCTCGCGCAGGTCCTGGGCGACCTGCTTGGTGAGCTCGCGGGTCGGCAGGATGATGAGCGCCTGCGGCTGGTTGGGGTTGAGCAGGTCCTCGTAGCCTTCTTCGTCGGGTGCGATGACGTCCTCGAGGACGGGGATGCCGAAGCCGAGGGTCTTGCCCGTGCCGGTCTTGGCCTGGCCGATGATGTCGTGGCGGTCCAGCGCGGGGCCGAGGGTCAGGGCCTGGATCGGGAAGGGGTGCGTGATGCCCTTGTCTTCGAGGGCATCGACGATGGGGTCGGTGACGCCGAAGTCCGCGAAGGACTTCTTGTCGAGGTCCTCGCCCTTGCCGGTGATGTCCGGGGTGGCCTCTTCGACCTCGGGGGCTGCGGGCTTGATATTGCCGAGGCGGACGACGCCTGCGGAGTATTCGACGGACGAGGCCGGGGTGGCCTTTTCGGTGGCGTCGACGTCGGGGGTGGGCACGGTTGCCTCAGTGCTCGTGTTGGTCACGATCTACCTTGTCTCCCGGGCTATTCCGGGGTTGGGGTCGGTGCCGATCGCGCATTATCTGGCGCGGGTATTCTCGTCCGCGCGTACGTGTTACTTATTCAAAAATGCGACCGGTCGTCCGGTGGTCGTCTTTCAGTGTAATCGTGTGGGAGCAGTTCGCGGGGGAGGGGCTGGTCACAGGGACTGTCGCAAATTGGGAAGAACAGGGTCCCAAGGGCGGGCCGCGCGGCTTGTCAGGCACTATGCTGGAGCCATGGCACACGAGTTTGATTCCGTCCCCGCCGACGACGCCGAAGTCCTTGGTATTCTCGCCTATTCGTCGCTCGCGTTTATGACGCGCCTGGCGAAGGACGGCGAGCAGGCTCCCACGTTCGAGGCTCACGTGGAGCATGCGCGCATGGCGGCGCGTTGCTTCAAGCTCTACCAGCAGCTGGAGGTGTGGAGTGAACACCGCGGCTTTGACTTGCTGGCGGCTGGTGATGCGTTCTCGGGCGCGTACGACGACCTGGATGCGCGCACGCGTCCGACGACGTTCGCGGAGCGGGCTGTCAAGACGTTCATTACCCGCGGCATGCTGGGTGACATGCTGATCCGCGTCGCGCAGGTGCACGGCCTGTTCGAGGGGATCGAGGACGTGTGGCCCTTCGAGCAGGGGCACTGGGTGCGCGCGCACCTGGGTCCGCAGATCGAGGCAGACGAGCAGTTGTCGTCGCGTCTGTCCCTGTGGGGTCGCCGGGTGGCAGGCGAGGCCCTTGGTCTCGTGCGTGCGACGCTGTTCACCTACCCGTCGCTGGCTGCCTCCCCGGAGAACGTCGACGAGATCACGGAGTACGTGATCAAGCGTCACGGGGAGCGCATGACAGACATTCACCTGAAGGCCTGAGGCCGCAGGGTATAGACGAGGCCGGGGTTCCTCGGGCGGTATCGCGACCGCTCGGGTTCCCCGGCCTCGTCTGTCTGGGCGCGATCAGTGAATCGCGAAGCCGACGCGGCGCTCGGACTTGGCGGCGACCTGCACGTATGCGAGGGCCTGGGCGGGCACGAGGGTGCGCTGGCCCTTGGTGTCGGTGAGGTCGAGGACGCCGTTGGTGGCGGCAAGGGCCTCGTGAACCTTGGCCATGAGCTCGCTTTCGGTCATGTCGACGTCGAGACCGAGCTGACGCGTGTTGTCGCGGATGCCGATGAAGATCTCCATGATGACTCCTTGCTGGAAAATGTCGTCACGCCCATCATATGTGCCGCAGATGTGGGTGGGGTCTGCGAGTATTGCGTTATGAGCGAAATTCAGGTCAGGTTGCGCAGCCGTGGCGCTGATTGGTGGCGTCTGCCGGAGCTGAACGTCCGCCAGCGCGCGGTTGTGGAGGCGGCGCGCTCGGGCGACGTGATTGTACGCGGCGCACCGTCGTCGGGGCGTTCGACGTGTGCTCTGGCTGTGTTTGAGGAGGCGGCCTCCCGGGGGCGCAGTGCCCTGATTCTGGCTCCCGATCGCACGCGTGCCGATGTGCTGACGCCGCGCGCCCAGGGGCTCGGCCCGGACGTGGTTCGCCCGGTGCGGACTCCCGCCTCCTTCGCGTATCAGGTGGTGGCAACGTGGCGCACGCAGCGCGACGTGCCGTTGGAGGGCGTTGAGCTGGTGACGGGCGCGGCCCAGGATCAGATGCTTGCCGAGGCCCTGGAGTCGGTGGAGGCGCCGTGGCCCGAGGATATTGGCCCGCAGATGCGCGGGATGCCAGCCTTCCGCGCGGAGCTGCGCAACCTGGTGGCTCGCGCGGGCGAGGCCGGGATGGACGCCTCCGCCCTGTCCGAGGCCGGGGCCAGGTTTGGTCGGCCGGAGTGGCAGGGGGCGGGCGCGATCATTGCCGCGCTGGAGGAGGGGCCCGAGCACTCCCCGGAGTACCCGCGCACCCTGCGTGTGGACCTGTCGCGTATCCAGGCGCTCGCGGCTGAGCTGATCGATGCGTGGGAGCAGGATGCGCCCTCTCGCGGGGTACAGGCGCCCTGCCCGGTGCCCGACGTGGTGATCGTTGATGACCTGCAGGATTGCACGCCTTCGACGCTGAGGCTTCTGGAAGCGTGCCGCGACGCGGGCGCGCGGATCGTCGCTTTTTCTGATTCTGACGTGGCCGTGGCCGGCTATCGCGGTGGTGAGCCGCACTTGGACCGTAGGCTCGCTTCCCTCCTCGGTGTTGAGATTGTTGAGCTTGGCCAGGTCTACGACATGTCTCGTGCCGTGCGTGAGTTGGCGCGCCAGGCCTGTGCGCGCATCGCTCAGTCGGGATCGCCCGCTCGGCGCGAGGCCGGTGTCTCGGAGGATGCGCCGCAGGGGCTCCTGGTGACGCATCTGGGTGCCACGCCCTCGCAGATGGGTGCGCTCATCGCGCGCGCCCTGCGAGCCCACCACCTGCACGACGGCATCGATTTTTCGGAGCAGGTCGTCATCGTGCGCAGCTCCTCGATGGTCGCCGAAACCAGCCGGTACCTGGCGCGCGGCGGTGTGCCCGTCGCGGGAGCGAGCCGTGCCTTCGACTTCGCGACCCAGCCGACGACGCGCCTGCTGCTGGACCTGGTGACGATGCCGACGGGACTAAGTGACACGGAGGCGGCCGCGCGCCGCGAGCTCGCCGAGCGCCTGCTGCCCTCGCCCCTCGTGCGTGCCGACGCCCTCGCCGTGCACCGTCTGCTGCGCCGTCTGAACGCCGCGCGCACTCAGGCCGCCGAGGAAGCGGGTGACGAGGCCGCGCCGATCCCGCTGACGGCTGCCGACCTCGTCAGTGACCCGCAGACGTGGAGGCCCGCCCTGGAGCAGGCCGAGCAGGCGGGCGGTAAGCGCGCCCGAGCCGCCGCCATGCTCGCGCGCCCCCTCGAGACCGCCGTACGCCTGTGGGAGCTGGGGTGCAGCGGCAGCGCTCGCCCCCAGGAACGCCTGTGGTCCCTCTGGGAGGCGTCCGGGGTGGCTGGCGAGTGGCGCTCGCGGGCCATCGCGTCGGATGAGTCGTCGGGCTGGTACGACGATCAGCTGGACGCTGTCGTGGCTCTCCTACGCGTCGCGGACGTGTGGGAGCAGCGCAACCCCGCAGGCTCCGCCGTACACTTCGCCTCTGAGCTGCTGGCCGGCTCGGTCCCGATCGACACGATTTCGCGCGTGGGCGTGCGCCCCGGTGGCGTCGAGGTCCTTACCCCCGCGCAGGCGATGGGTCGCCACTGGCAGGTCGTCGTCCTCGCTGGCCTGCAGGACGGGGCCTGGCCGAATCTGCGCCTGCGTGACCGGATCCTGCGCGCCGACCTGCTCGCGGACGCGGGTGCGGGTCGCGTTGCCGTGGGTGAAGATGGGCGCGAGGAACTCATCGATTCGACCAGGGCCGCCCGGCGCGCGGTGCTGGACGACGAGTATCGCCTCTTCGTCGCGGCTGTGACGCGCTCGCGCAGTATCGTGCACGTCGGCGCGGTGCGCTCGGAGGACGCGGCCCCCTCGGTGTTTTTCGACCTGGTGGCGCGCCTGGCGGGCACGCCCCGCGAGAACGACATCGTGCCGGTGGATACGGTGGAGGCGCCTCTGTCCCTGTCCGGGCACATCGCGGACCTGCGGGCGCGTGCCGCCAACCCCGATGAGCCGGCTGATGCGCAGCTGGCCGCCACCCTCCTGGCCCTCATGGCGCGCGAGGGGATTGCGTCTGCGCAGCCGCATCGGTGGCTGGGCGCGGGCGGCACCCCCACGAGCGCGCAGGACTACCGCGGAGAGATTGTCCTGTCACCCTCGCAATTCGAACGTGCGCTGGCGTGCCCGCTGCGCTGGTTCCTCACCACGATCGGAGCCGACGCCCCGTCGAACGCCGCCGCCAGCCTGGGCACCCTCGTCCACGCCGTGGCCGAGGAACACCCGCACGGCACCCCCGAGGAGCTGACCGAGGCGCTCGAGGCGCGCATTGAGGAGCTGGGCTACAACCTGGACACGTGGGCGGGGCGTGTCGCCGACCGCCACGCGCGCGACATCGTGAACAACCTGGCGTCCTATGTCGTCGGCGTCCCCGGTGAGGTCACGGTCGAACAGACGGTGTCGGCCGAGGTCGAGGGCGTGACGATCCGAGGGCGGATGGACCGACTCGAGCACGTCGATGAGGGCGTTCGCGTGACCGACCTGAAGACCGGCAAGAGCGGCTACACGAAGGCCAACGTTCGGGAGAACCCGCAGCTGGCCGCCTACCAGATGGCCCTCCTCGCCTCAGGCGAGAAGGTCGCTGGGGCGCGCATCGCCCTGCTGGGCGGTTCCAAGCCGCAGATTTTCGATCAGCCTGCGCTCGAGGGTGAGGATCTGGAGCGGTGGCGCGAGTGGGTGCGCGAGGTGGCCCTCAGTGCCCGTGGCCCATACTTCGACGCGAGGCCCTCGCAGGAGGCCTGCAGGTACTGTTCCTTCGACCGGCTGTGCCCGGCGCGCGAGCGCGGCCGCAAGGTGGTGGAGTGACGTGGGAAAGGACAGCGCAATGCCCCTGAGCGCTCTACAGATTCAGGCGATCGTCGACGCGACGAAGACGCCGACGCCCGAGCAGGTGCGCGTCATCGAGGCCCCGCGCCGCCCGCTCCTCGTCGTGGCGGGCGCCGGATCGGGTAAGACCGAGACCATGTCGATGCGCGTGCTGTGGCTCCTGGCCAATCACCCCGACTTGAGTCCGTCGTCGATCCTCGGCCTCACTTTCACGCGCAAGGCTGCGGGAGAGCTGGGGGAGCGCCTGCGCGAACGCATCCGGCTGCTCTCGCGCGAGATGCCCCGGCTGCGCGAGCGCCTCGACGAGGACCCGGTCTCCCTCACCTACAACTCGTTCGCCGAACGCATCGTGTCCGAGCACGGGATGCGCATCGGCATCGACCCGGATTTCTCGATGCTCTCCGAGGCCGGGGCCCTCGACCTGATGCTTCAGATCGTCGAGGCCTGGCCCACCGACCTGGACGAGGATCTCACGCCGCTGGGAGCAGTCGGCCAGATCCTGCACCTGGCCGGAGAGATCGCCGAGCACGGGTACACGGTGGAGAGCGCCCGCGAGGCCCTCGTCGATTTTGGGCGCGAGCTCGAACAGGTGGGCCAGACCAACGACGACGCGCGGCGCCTGCTGCGCGCGAACCGTCGTCGCATCGCCTTCCTCGACCCCATCGAGGCCTACCAGCAGCGTAAACGGGACATGGGCGTCCTGGACTTTTCCGACCAACTCGTTCTGGCCACGCGCATCGTGCGCGAGGCACCGGCGGTTCGCGAGTCTCTGCGCGAGGAGTTCCGCGCGGTCCTCCTCGACGAGTTCCAGGACACCTCCGTCATTCAGATGGACCTGCTGTCCATGCTGTTCGGCGATCACGCGGTGACAGCGGTGGGCGACCCGAATCAGGCCATTTACGGGTGGAGGGGGGCCTCGGCCTCGTCCCTGGAGTCTTTCCTGGATCGATTCCAGACGGGGGAGGCGCAGGAGAGCCAGACGCTCACCCTGTCCACGGCCTGGCGTAACGATCAAGCGATCTTGGACGCAGCGAATCGCGTGGCCGCGCCCCTGCGCGAGGTCGCCGCGTACCAGGAGGGGAAAGCACACCTCAAGGCGCAGTCGCCCGTCCTGGTCACGCGAGACGGGGCCGGACCCGGTCGCGTCGACGTTGCGTACGCCCCCGACTACGAGGCCGCGCTGGGAACAGTCGTCGACTTCGTCCGCAGCGTGCGCGCGCAGGCGAGCGAGGGCGGCAGGCGGCGCACGGTTGCAGTGCTGTGCAGGCGACGCAAGGATTTTGCGTACGTGGACGCGGCCCTGCGTGACGCGGGAATCCCGACGGAAATCGTGGGACTCGGGGGCCTGCTCGATCAGCCCGCCGTGCAGGACGTGCGCGCCGCGCTGGAGCTCGCCTACGACGTCGAGGCGTCCCCGTGGCTGGCGCGCCTGCTGGCGGGTATCGATCTGGGCGCCACCGACCTGATGGCACTGGGCGATTGGTCGCGTGTCCTTGCACGTGCGGAGGGGACGAACCCACACCAGGCGGTCCTGCTGGATGCGGTGGATTCTCCGCCGGAGCCGGGGTGGGCGGCCGAGGGGCGGCCCGCGATCAGCGAGGAGGCCGTGCGCCGCGTGCGGCTCCTCGGCGAGCGCCTGCGGCAGGTCCGCGAGGGCGTGGGTCGTTCGGTCACCGAGCAGGTCGAGCGCGCGATCCTCATCATGGGCACCTTGGACG
>USPB01000043.1 GCA_900556405.1 uncultured Actinomyces sp. | reverse complement strand
TCGCTTGTGCTTGGGCGCGTGCTTTGTTGCGCTCTTCCAACGCGGCATCGAGGGCCTCGTGCCACTGCGCAGGACCGACCGGCACGCCATCGGCGTACGCCAGAGTCGTCAATTCCGCGTAGTCCAGCGGTTCACGGACGAGTATTTCACCGCGATCAGCGACAATCCCCAGGGTCCGCAGGACGGAGTAGCGCGCGTACACGTAGTCGGTTCCGCGCGAGTACGCCCAGGGAGAGGCAGTCGTATCTTCGATGATCACGAGACACCTGGCGTCGCGCAGGCCGCTCGGCCGCCCGTCTCTCTCGTGCCGATGGAGCCGCCCGATACGCTGCAGCACGAGGTCCATGGGCGCGGGGTCTGTGAGCATGAGGTCGAAGTCGACGTCGAGGCTTTGCTCAATCACCTGGGTTGCGACGACGACGTGCCTGACGGGACGCTGCTGACTATCTTTCCCGAAAAGTTGGAGCATCCGGCAATCGCGGGCAGCACGTTCGGCGGCCAGGAAACGCGAGTGCAGAAGCGTTACCTGTTCTCGCCCGAACACTGACTTCACGGCCTCGTATGTTTCCTGAGCCTCGCGGACCGTATTGCGGATGACGACGGCGCACCCACCGTCGGCGAGCTCGCGGTCCAGAAGCTCCGCGATCTCCTGCGGAGAGCCGAGCAAGGTCGGGATGATCCGCTTGGGGACCTCAGCCTCGCCGGCAATTTCATGGACGCGCACACCCGTGGCGGACACCGTCGAAATTGCCGGATAGCCGATCATTCCATCGACGGACTCAGCGCTCACGCCCGACGAACCACGGCCTCGACGATAAGAGTTCAGGAGAGCGAGACGTCGCGCGGGCGGCAGGGTCGCCGACAGCAGCACAACGGGGATCCCGTACATACCGAGCCATGTGAGGGCGGCTTCCAGGTACGTCTCCATGTATTCGTCGGCGGCGTGCACCTCGTCGATGACGACGACCTTGCCCATGAGCCCGAGGTGACGCACCAGCACGTGACGCGACTTCAGGGCTGCGAGCAGCACCTGGTCGATTGTGCCGACCACAACCGGCGAGAGGGTCGATCGCCAGCGCTGGCCCATCCACCGGCTCGCGTGAAGGCCGAGGTCCTCCTCGTCGTCATGCACTTCGAGGGGGCTCTTACCGCGTTCGAGGAGCTTGACAAAGGACTCGTTGAGGCTGTTTTTCCCGTGCGCGAGCTGGATGCCGAGCTTCTGCGGTTCATCGCCCAGAATGCTTGTGAGCCACACGGTGACGCGCTCGAACATCGCGTTGGTCGTGGCTTGAGTGGGCAGCGCGACAAACACTCCCTGTAGCCCCCGAGCGCGCATCAGCACCTCTGCGGCCGCGAAGGCCAGCTCGGTCTTCCCGGACCCCGGCGGCGCCTCGACGATCATGAGGTCCGGGTCCTCGCGCGTTGCGATCTCGACGGCGGCGCGCTGCGCCTCGGTCGGACGGTACGAGGCCGGCCACCCGAAACGGTGACGGTAGAAGTCTGCGGCCTCACCGGTGTGAGTTGCAGGAATACGCAGAGGGGATGGGAAGGCCGCTCGCTTCCATGCGCGCCGGACACGATCGCGCTGCTGGTCCGCGGTGAGCTCGGGGTACCCCTCGATCGACAGCTTTCCAGCCTCATCGACCGGTCGAGGCCGAAGCGGGAAGTAATCCTCGTTGGAAGCGAGCCAGTCCGCGATCACGAGGGCCGAGGCATAGGCGGAGGCCACCGCAATGGGCAGCTCGGGCAGGGCGGTGCCAGGCGCAATGAGCGGGAAACCGCTACGCGCCGCCATCCATCGCAGAATTTCCGAGCGCGCCTGACCCCAACGGGGATCATCCTCGCGCGACCCTTCCTGCGTCCTGTACTGGCGTCGCGCAACGTACACGGCACCCGCGTCCGGGTATCGACCATGGTGGACCCCGACGAGGATCGCCCATTGGAGAGCACGGGATCCATCACCGCCACCCGCAGCTATTTCCTCCTGTAGCGCGAACTGACTGACGAGGCCATGGGGAAGGAAGGAACGTTCAGCATAATCGGCTTTACGCATGACGACCAGCCCCTCGCTGCGGATCAGCTGAGCCAGATCTTGGCGCTGGCATGCGAACTGGGGACTCACTTTGCCCGCGTCGTGCACCCCTGCGAGGAACACAAAAGAGGCCCGTGCCTTGGCGCGATCTCCTCCCCAGACCGAGGCCATGAGCCTGCGATGATGCTCGCTCAGGTAGTCGTCGAAGAGGAACCCGGCAACGTCAGCGGCATCCATCAGGTGCTGGACGACGGAGAGCCAGCTGCCGGAGTCTCCACTCTTCGCCCAGAAGCTCCTGGTCAATGCGGAGAGATCAGCAGCGCTGAGGTCGGGCTGGGCGGCAGGGAAAACTAGGGGTTCCGCAGTTGTTGGCGTCGTCAGCGAAACTCTCTGCTTGTCTTTTCGGGCCATTTCCTCTTCCTTGAGTCGAAACCATCCTCCGAGTACGGCATGCGCGCTAGCATGAGCTCATGCGGTTACTCTGAAAATGTTGAGCCCGACAGCACCAGCGGAGCTGTCATCACCTCCTCGGAGGTGATGCAGTAACCATAACAGAAAAATTTTTCTTATACAATACACGTTCCCAATATTGCAGGATAGATTTCATTCACCCACCCTCAGAGAGAAAAATCCCCGCTTTCGCGGGGAATACGTCCTCCTGATGCACTACACGGGATCATCCCCTGCCGGGGAACACCGTGACCAAGGTCGCGTCGAGCGCTCGCAGGACCTCACAAACGTATCACCCCACCCACTCCCGCGTGCCATGGCGACACAAGTGGCACGATCCTGAAACAATGGGGGCATGTCGAATGACCCGCGTGAAAACATGCACGGTTCGGATGGCCAGGAGCTGGCCGACGTGACGGCCGCCGCCGAGCAAGCTGGCAAGCAAACCGCCCAGCAAGCTGGCGAGCAAGCCTCGCAGACGCCCGCCCAGTCGATGGCGGACGCGCTCGCCGAGATGTCCACCCCGTCGTTCGAGGAGACGCTCAGCGCCCTCGACGAGGTCGGCGCACCCTCCGAGCAGGAAGCAGCGGCCACGCTCTCCGAGGACGGCGCACTGGACCCGCAGGAAATCCTCGTCTCCGACGGCCCCATCCTCCCGACCGGCACGGCCGAGGCAACCCCCGCCTCGTTCGCCACCAACGCACCCCAGCAGGCCGCGCCCCAGCAGGCCGCCCAGGAGCTCACGCCCGCCAACAGCGCAGCCACCAGCACCAACACCACAGCCAACAACACCGGCAACGACCTCGTCGTCGCCGCACCCGTGCACCTGCCGCCCGCCGAGCCTCGCCCCTGGTACCGCTCGCGCCGCTCCTTCTCGGCCAAGGGCCACGGCGGCCGCGTCCAGGTCGCCGGCCTGGGCATCACGTACACGGATCACGCGTCGGGCGCGGTCCTCCTGGCGAACATCGACGTGGGCTTCCGAGCGCGCTCGCTGAGCGCGATCCTGGATCCGACGGGCCGCCGCGCCCGCGCCCTTTTCCTGATCCTTGCGGGCCTCGAGGAGCCGCAGGCCGGCCGCATCGTGGCCGCGCCCTCGCGCTCGCTGGCGGCGCGCCTCGCGGGCCGCATCGGCTCGGTCGCGCTGATCCGCGCCGACTCCCCGCTGGATGAGTCCCTGACGATCCGCCAGAACATCCTGGCCCCCCTGTCCGCGACGGGTTCCGTCGCCGACTGGGATAACCTCGTGGGCGCTCTGCAGATCACGGGCCTCGCCCAGCGCGTCGAGCTCCACCCCTCCGAGCTTTCCGAGTGGGAGCGCTTCAAGGCCCTCATCGCCCGCGCGATCGTGTCCGGCGCGGAGGTCTTCCTCGTCGAAGACCCGATCACCCTGCCCCCCGCCGCCCGCACGGAACTCGGCCCCCTCCTGCGCGCCCTCGCGGACGCGGGCTGCGCGGTCGTCCTCGCGACCCCGAACCCCGAGGTCGCCGCCGCCACCGACCGCGCGATCCTGCTGACGAACGGCCGCGTTGCCCTCGACGCGCCCGGCCCCTCCGTCGCGCTCATCAACGCGTCCCTGGAGGCCAACCCCGAGGATCCGAAGGCCCTCCTCGGCCCGATCCCCTCGGCGCTGCCCTCCTCCTTCGACGAGGTCATCTCCCCCACCGGGTCCTCCTCGGCCCCCGCGTGGCACCCGCTGGGCACCGGCGAGGCCGGGGCACAGACCGCGAACGCGCAGCAGGCATCCGCACCCGAGGAAACCCCCACGATTGGGACGGCCGACCACGCCGAGGCCGCCCTCGACGCGGCGACCACCCGCGTGGAGACCGCGCCCACCCAGGCAGGCCAGGCAACGCAGGTGCCCCAGGCCTCGCCCGAGCCCCGCACCGAGACCGCGCTGCGAGGCATTCCCGTCGTCGACACCGAGGACCCGGCCATGGCCGAGCCCGAGGTCTCCGACCTGGTCGTGCGCGCCCGCAAAATCCTCTCCGATCTGCCCGGTTCGATCGCCCCGCAGGAGTAACGGACCGGTCACTGCGAGCCGACCTCCTTCATGAGAGACTAGGCGTATCAGGCGAGGCACCGCCTCGCTCACCCGCACGCGCAGGAGCACCCATGACTCAGCCCACCCCCCAGCCCGGGCAGTACCCGCCGCCGCCCGTCAACACCGCGCAGGCCGCAGGCGAGGCCCGCCCCAGCATCGGCGCCCTCTTCGCGTCCGTGACCGGCCAGATCTCCGGGATCATTCGCGGCGAGATCGAGCTCAACAAGGCGAAGCTGCGCACCTTCGCGGCCAAGAGCGGTAAGGGCGTCGCCCTCCTCGTGGCCGCCGCGGTCTTCGCGCTCTACCTGCTCGGCTGGACGCTGCACACCGCCGAGACCGCGCTCGCGCTCGTCCTGCCCGCGTGGGCGGCGTCGCTCATCATCGTCGGCGTCCTCCTCCTGATCGTCCTGATCCTCGCCCTCGTCGGCGCCCGCTCCCTCAAGAGCGCGCAGGCGCACCGCCCGGACCCTGCCGCGTCGGTCGCCGCCACCAAGGAAGCCATCGAGAAGGGACTGGGCAAGTGAGCACGAACTTCGATCCGCGCAACGTGACGGTCGGCGAGTCCGCCCCCGCGTTCCCCTCCTCTGAGCCGCGCACGGAGGCCCAGATCGCGGCCGACCTCGAGCGTCAGCGCGCCGAACTGGCCGCCACGATCGACCAGCTGTATGCGCGCGTCCAGCCCGCCGCTCTCGCCCAGGAGGCGAAGGACGAGGCCAGCGCCCGTTTCGCTTCCTTCAAGGAGTCCGCGTCGCTGACCCTGCAGGACGCGGCCGGCGGCAACGCCGAGGCCCTCAAGAAGGTCGGCATCGTCGCCCTGTCCGCGATCGGCACCATCGGCGTGATCGTCCTGCTGGCGACCCGCTCGTCGCGTCGTTCGCGTCGCGAGGCCCGCCGCGCAGCCCGCGAGGCCGCCGCGCACACGCTCGCGGCCCTGAAGTCCGACGTGACCGAGGCGCTGTAAGCACCAACTGACGCGAACCGGCGTAACTCCGGCCACACCGGCCGTGGGTTGCGCCGGTTACATTTCCCCGTTTTCGTGGGCTTTCGCGGGCCGAGTGCCGCTCAGCTGAGCGCGCAAAACACGATCCAAGGTGAGGTCAAGGCCCGTCATTAGCTATGATGGTCCCACGAAACATTTTGAACACCCAGGGAACCGCTCCACGCGGACCCGAACGACGCGGAGGGGGTCGACGCCATGGGGCGCGGCCGTCAAAAGGCTAAGCAGATGAAAGTCGCTCGGAAGCTGAAGTATTTCAGCCCCGACACCGACCTAAACGCACTCCAGCGCGAGCTGGCGGATGAGGACTCGTACCTGGCACACGCGCCGGCGGACGAGCCCGAAGAGGACGATGCGATCGACGACGACCTCTACTCGAAATACGCCGACTTCGCCGAGATTCCCGCAGAAGACGACGACATCGACCCGAAGCAGCTCGATGAGTCCTTCTGGACGGGTGGATCCTCCACTAAGTAACGGCTCAGCCACACGGCGGACCGCTAGCCGGTCCGCCGCTTTGGCGTACCCGAACCACGTTTCCTGATCACCGCGGGCTCATCGAGGGCCGCCGAAGCGTCGCACGCGCATAAGCGCGTCCACACACCCGCACTCGCACCCCCGCCAACGCAATAAGGGGCCGAGGCCCGCAGGCCTCGACCCCTCACACACAGCAACGCGCTCAACACAGGCGCGCCGCTCAGCGAAGCTCAGCGCAGCTCAACCCACGCGGTACTCGCCGTGCAGCAGCACGGCGCCCGCCTGGACGCCCTTCGTGCCGGAGATGAGGCGCACGCCGGAGGAGTCCGCGCTCAGGTCGGACACCGATCCGAAGCCGGCCACCGTGCCGTCAGCACCGGCCGACGTAACGGAGCCCAGGACCCACGCGGCCACCCCGGCCTCGTTGATGGCGGCCAGAACCTCGGAGGCCACGGAGGCCGAGACGACGGCGACCATGCCGACGCCCAGGTTCAGGGAGTCTTCCATGCCGACCCAGGTGACGTCGCCGCCGCGGCGCACCCAGTCGAACACGGCGGGCACGGTCCACGTGGAGCGATCCACGGTGGCGATGGCGCCCTGGGGCAGGACGCGCGACAGGTTCGCGGCCAGGCCGCCGCCGGTCACGTGCGAGTAGGCGTGAATGCCGCCGACGCCGAAGCGCTCGACCAGGTCGAGGCACAGGCGCGTGTACAGGCGCGTGGGCTCGAGGAGTTCCTCGCCGAGGGTGCGGCCGAACTCGGCGACGTGGGAGTCCAGGGACGCGCCCACGCGGGAGACGACCGAGCGCACCAGCGAATAGCCGTTGGAATGCAGGCCCGAGGATGCCATGGCGATGACGACGTCGCCGTCGGTCACGCGCTCGGGACCCAGCAGCTTGGAGGCGTCCACGACGCCGGTCGCAGCGCCCGCAATGTCGTAGTCGTCGGGCTCCATGACGCCGGGATGCTCGGCAGTCTCGCCACCGATGAGGGGCGTGCCCGTGGCCTCGCAGGCGCGCGCGATGCCGGTGACGATGGAGGCGATGCGCTCGGGGACGACGTGCCCGCAGGCGATGTAGTCGGTCATGAGGACCGGGCGCGCGCCGATCACGACGATGTCGTCGACGACCATGCCGACCAGGTCCTGGCCGATCGTGTCGTGCACGTCCATGGCCTGCGCGATCGCGATCTTCGTGCCCACGCCGTCCGTGGAGGTCGCAAGCAGCGGCTTCTCCATGCCCAGCAGTGCCGACGCGTCCACCATGCCGGCGAATCCGCCGGTCGCGCCCAGCACGGTGGAGTCGTGGGTGGCGGCGACGGCGCTCTTCATCAGCTCGACGGCGCGGTCGCCCGCCGCGGTGTCAACGCCGGCGGTCGCGTAATCCAGGGGGGTGTCGGTCATGGGTGGTGCCTTTCGCAGGTGGCGCTCGACGAGGCCGTGTCGGGTGGTCGGGGTGAGAACAACGCCCGCGGCACCAGGTAGCGTCGCGGGCGTAGGGGTTAGCAGGGGGTGGCGTCGGGGGTTCCGGGCACGGGCGTGCCGGCGGGGATCGTCTCCGGGTATTCGCCGGTGAAGCAGCCGAGGCACAGGGACGTGCCCTGTCCGGTGGCCGCGACCATGCCGTCGATCGACAGGTACGCCAGGGAGTCGGCACCGATCGAGTCGCGGACCTGCTCGACGCTCATGGACGAGGCGATGAGCTCGGCGCGCGTCGGGAAATCGATACCGAAGAAGCACGGCCACAGCACCGGCGGGGACGAGATGCGGATGTGCACCTCGGCGGCCCCAGCCTCGCGCAGCATCTTGACGAGCGCGCGCTGCGTGTTGCCGCGCACGATCGAGTCGTCGATGACGACCAGGCGCTTGCCTTCGATGACCTCGCGCAGGGGGTTGAGCTTGAGGCGGATGCCGAGCTGGCGCAGGGTCTGGGTGGGCTGGATGAAGGTGCGCCCCACGTAGGCGTTCTTCACCAGGCCCTGCCCGTAGGGGATGCCGGAGGCCTGGGCGTAGCCGATGGCGGCCGGGGTGCCCGACTCCGGCGTGGCGATGACGAGGTCGGCCTCCACCGGGTGCTCGCGGGCCAGGGCCGCGCCCATCTCGTTGCGTGAGGTGATGACGCTGCGCCCGGCGATGCGGGTGTCGGGGCGGGCCAGGTAGACGTACTCGAAGACGCAGCCGGCCCGCCGGGCGGTGGCGAAGCGCGAGGAGCGCACGCCGTCCTCGTCGATCTCGATGAGCTCGCCGGGCTCGATCTCGCGCACGAAGGCGGCGCCGACGATGTCCAGGGCGGCGGTCTCGGAGGCTACGGCCCACCCGTTGCCCAGTCGCCCGAGCACCAGGGGGCGCACCCCGTGGGGGTCGCGGGCGGCGTAGAGGGTGCGCTCGTCCATGAAGACCAGGGAGAAGGCGCCGCGCAGCATGGGCAGAACCCGGCGGGCGGCCTGGTGGACGCTCAAGGGTGCCGGTGCGCTGTAGACGGCGTCGAGCTCGGCGTCGTCGGTGATGCCGGAGGTGAGGATGTCGGCGGCCGAGTCCCAGCCCTCCAGGGCGCCGTGCTCGGAGACGAGGTTGAGCAGGGCGGCCAGGACGGCGGTGTCGGTGGAGGAGCCGCGGCCGAGCTCGCCGCTGAGGTCCTCCCCGGAGGTGGCGTGCACGGCGTCCATGAGCTCGCGGGTGTTGGTGAGGTTGCCGTTGTGGGCCAGGGCGAGGGTGGAGCCGGCCGCCGGGCCGAGCATCGGCTGGGCGTTCTCCCAGGTGGTGGCGCCCTGGGTGGCGTAGCGGACGTGGCCGACGGCGATGTGGCCGGTGAGGTTGGACAGGGCCTGGTCGTCGAAGACCTGGGAGACCAGGCCGAGGTCCTTGTAGACGAGGATCTGGGAGCCGTTGGAGGTGGCGATGCCGGCTGACTCCTGGCCGCGGTGCTGGAGGGCGTACAGGCCGAAGTAGGTCAGGCGGGAGACCTCCTCGCCGGGGGCCCAGACGCCGAAGACACCGCACTCCTCGCGCGGCGAGGGCTCGAGCTCGTCGGAGTGGTCGTCGGGCAGGACGGTCAGGCCCGGGATGCCGGTGGGCACCTCGGGCGCTGCGGGAGCCGCAGGAGCCCCGGGGGCCTCGGGGGCCACCGGGTCGGGCGGGCTCGGACGGCTGGTCCGCCCCAGGGGCTCGGAGGAGTCGGCCCGCGGTGTGGGGCGGGCGCCGTCGGGATGGTCGAAGGTGATCTGCGAGGGGTTCTCACCGGTGCGCACACGCACAGTCTGTCACGGTCGGGCGCCGTCTGACCATTGCGTCCGCCGGAGCCGGTCCGTTTCAGGGGTGCTCCGACCGCAGGAGCTGGAAGCGGATGCCGGAGGCGGGGTCGGCGGACAGGAGGCGGACCCGCACGCGCTCACCCACCGGGAGGCCACCGTCTAAGGCCTTCTTGCCGGCGCGGATCTCGGTGACGACGGCGGGCTCGGCCAGGACGAGCTCGCCGCGGCCGTCGCGCTCGGAGGTGATGACGCCGTCGAAGACCTCTCCCTCGTGCCCACGCAGGACCAGGGCCTCCAGGGCGGTCAGGGCTCCGCGGCCGATGGCGCGGGCGCGCTTGCCGGTCTGCTCCATGACGCCGGGCAGGTCGGGCAGCGTCTGGAGGACCCACTCGGGCACGGGCGCCTGGGCGCAGGCGGCGATGCAGACCTCCTCGCCGTAGCGGTCCACGAGTCGGCGCAGCGGCGCGGTGACGTGGGCGTAGCGGGCGGCGATCGCGGAGTGGACGGCCTCCTCGGAGTCGGAGGCCTCGTCGTCGGCCGGGACCCCGACGCCACCCACCCCGAAGGCGAGGTAACCCGATCCGCGGAAGAGGGACATGGCCTGCTCCATGAAGGCCGCGTGGGCGGGGATGGCGTGGTCCAGGCCGCGCACGAGCTCGGGGTAGGGCTGGGCGGCCGGCCAGTCGATGCCCAGGGCCGCGGCGACGCGCCGCAGGCGGGCGTAGTCCTCGGGGCGCGCCGGCGGCAGGGTCCGCAGGATGCCGACGCCGCACTCGACCATGATCCGGGCGGCGCACATGCCGGTGAGCAGGGAGATCTGGGCGTTGTACTGCTCGGCGGGCACGGGCACGCGGTAGGCGAGCCGGTAGCCGGCCGGGCTGGCGCTCTCGGCTGGGTCCGCGTCCCCCGCATCCTCGGTCGGTGACGCCGGCTCCGTTGCCTGTGCTGCCTCTGTTGCTTCTGCCGCCTCGGTCACCTCGACGACCTGCTCGGGCGTGGTCATGCTGATGCCGCCGCGGGCGGCCTCGCGCTCCAGGCGCAGGCGGCCGATCTCGGCCAGGAGCTCGGGCAGGTCGGCCGGCGCCTCCTGGGGCAGGGCGTCCTCCCTGTCAATGGCGTCCTGGACCTGGGCGTAGGTGAGGCGTGCCCGCGAGCGCACGAGGGCCCTCTCGACGCGGGCGGAGACAACCTCGCCGCGCTCGTCGAGGTCGATGGTCCACAGGCAGGCCGGGCGCTCGGCGTCCTGAAGCAGGGAGGCGGCGCCGTGGGAGAGGACCTCGGGGTGCAGGGGCGTGGCGGCATCGGGGGCGTAGATGGTCTCGCCGCGGCGGCGCAGCTCGGTGTCCAGGGCGCCGCCGGGGGTGACGAAGGTGGCCAGGGAGGCAATGGCGTAGTGGACTCGGTAGGCGGCCGACGGCTCGGGGGCGTCCCCGGTCCCCACACCGGCCTGTGCGGGCAGGCGCTCCAGGAGCACCGCCTGGTCGAGGTCCATGGAGCCGGGCGGGTCAATGGTAACCAGCTCCAGGCCGCGGGCGTCGCGGGCGCCGTCGGCCAGAAGACGGGCGGGGCCGTCCTGGGCCCAGGCGCCGGCAGCGGCCTCCGCCTCGGCGAGGGCCTCGGGCGGGAAGGCGGTGGGGACCTCGTAGTGCGCGCGCAACGCGTCCAAGGTCCGGGCGACCTCGGCGGGCGGGGCGGTGTAGGTGCTCAGGCGCGTGCGACTCATGGGATGAACCTACCGGCGCGGGCCTTCAGCGCAGTGACCAACGGGCGGATGGGGCGGAATCGGCCCAATCTGTCACGGGCGGCGACTTTTAGGACCGAGTGCGCTCCGCAGACGACCAGTCGGAACGTGTTGACGCTGGTCAGGACCTTGCGCCCGGACGCCTGCTCCGACAGCGTGCGTTGAAAAGTCGCCATTTGTGACACTTTCGTCCTCTGCGCGGTTGGCACAACAGTCCACGACGCCTCAGGACATGGGAGTGCCCCAACGAGTCCGCGGAGCAGCCCCGGTTCCCAAAGCGACAGTCAGAATCGGGGCGGCGCTACGGCGGCACGGCGACGGTCATACCGGCACCGGCCCTCAGTGCAGCGCCCAACGGGCGCGCACACCCGCAGCGCGCCCCACACATCGACCAAAACTTCAGAATCGACGCGGCTCCGGGTCGATTTTGAAGAAAATGTTGATGTTTACCCGGGGAGCCGGACCAGAGGCAGGTAGGCGGACAGGTCGCAGCGCTCCCCGGAGGCGTGCAGGGCCCCCTCGGCCACCGCCTGGTCCCAGGCGAGCCCGCCGGTGGCCAGGGCCAGCCAGGTGCCGGCGTCCGTCTCGACGACGGACGGCGGCGTGCCGCGGCGGTGGACCGTCCCGGCGACCGCCTGCGTCACCCCGTAGGGCGGGACACGCACCTCGACGGCGCGGCCGGGCGCGCAGGCCGCCAGCTCCTCGAGCGTGAAGCGGACGGCGGTGGCCAGGGTGCGCCGGTCGGGTGCGGCGGTCTCGTCAGCGACTCGACCGGTGGCGGGTCCGTCAGC
>USPB01000042.1 GCA_900556405.1 uncultured Actinomyces sp. | reverse complement strand
CGTCAAGCTCGACACCATCAACCCCGGCCAGTGGTTCGCCAAGCAGTTCGCCGAGAAGATCGACGCCGAGAAGGTCATGGTTCAGAAGTCCGGCTACTTCTCGCGTTCTTCGCGTGCCAACGCCGACGACCTGCGCCTCATCAAGTCGATGACCGACCTCGCCGTCGAGTGCGCCTTCAAGGGCGAGTCCGGCGTTATCGGCCACGACGAGGAGGATGGCGACCGCCTGAAGGCCATTGCGTTCCCGCGCATCGCGGGCGGCAAGCCCTTCGACATTTCCGCCCCCTGGTTCGTCGAGATGATGGCCGAGATCGGCCAGACCGTCGAGCCCGCTGGCGAGTGAGTCGCTGCGCGTGATTCCTTCGATCACTCCCGGACGCGGCGGTGAGCCTGTGCGTAAGCCTCGCTCCCGCCGCGTCCCCGAGCGCCTGTGGTCACCTGAGTCCGGGGAGCGCGCTCCCTGGGACACGTGGCGTGGCCTGGACGCGGCCCAGCAGCCTACCTACGCGGACGCGGAACATCTCAGTGATGTGACGGCGCAGCTGCGCCGCCAGCCGCCGCTCGTGTTCGCCGGGGAGGTTGACGACTTGCGCACGTGGATGGGTGCGGCTGCCCGCGGTGAGGCCTTCGTCCTGATGGGCGGGGACTGCGCTGAGACCTTCGCTGAGGCGACGGCGGATCATGTGCGCCTGAAGATTCAGACCCTGCTGCAGATGGCGGTCGTGCTCACGTACGGCGCTTCGTTGCCGGTCATCAAGGTCGGCCGTATTGCGGGTCAGTACGCCAAGCCGCGCTCGTCCGACATGGAGACGCGCGACGGCGTGACGCTGCCGAGCTACCGCGGCGATGCGGTGAACTCCTTCGAGTTCACCCCCGAGGCGCGCGAGCCCGATCCGCAGCGCCTTCTGTCGCTGTATAACCACGCGGCCTCGACGCTGAACCTGATTCGCGCTTTCACGAAGGGCGGTTATGCTGACCTGCGTCAGGTACACCGCTGGAATCAGGGCTTCATGTCGAATCCGGCCTATGCGCGCTATGAGTCGCTCGCGGAGGACATCCACCGCGCGATCAAGTTTATGGGTGCCGCTGGCGTCGACTTCGAGACACTGCGCGACGTTGACCTGTATTCGTCGCACGAGGCGTTGCTGCTCGAGTATGAGTCGGCGATGACCCGGATCGATTCGCGCACCGGCGAACCGTACAACACATCTGCCCACTTCCTGTGGGCGGGGGAGAGGACGCGCGATGAGGAGGGCGCTCACATTGAGCTGCTGTCGCGCGTTCGTAACCCGATTGGGGTCAAGCTCGGTCCGTCGACCACGCCGGACCAGATGCTCTCGCTCGTTGATCGCCTGAACCCGGATGGTGAGGAGGGGCGCCTGTCGTTCATTACGCGTATGGGTGCCGGACGTATCCGCGAGGCGCTTCCGCCGCTGCTGGAAGCGGCGCGGGAAGATGGCCGTCCGATTACGTGGATGACCGATCCGATGCACGGCAACACGATTACGTCCTCGACCGGCTTCAAGACGCGTCGCTTTGAGACGGTCATGGATGAGGTTCGTGGCTTCTTCGAGGCTCACGAGGCGGCGGGCACTGTTCCTGGCGGCCTGCACGTCGAGCTCACCGGTGATGATGTCACCGAGGTGATCGGCGGCAGTGAGCACATCGATGACGAGTCCTTGCGTGATCGTTACGAGACGCTCGTGGATCCGCGTCTGAACCACCAGCAGAGCCTGGAGATGGCCTTCCAGGTTGCTCAGTACCTGGCGAAGGGATCCTCTCACGAGGAGTGACCCCTCGAACGAGTAGATCCCCGGCCTCGTCGCAATTCAAATGGACGAGGCCGGGGATCTTTCGTTGGATGCGTGCGCGTCGGACGCGGCGTCCCGTCAGACGATGGTGATCGTGACGACGCTCCCCTTCTTGAGCATTGTCCCAGCGGCGGGATCACTCTGGCGGACGGTGCCGAAGAAGCCGCCGAGAATCGCTTCCTCTTGGACGGTGAAGCCTGCTGCTTCGAGCACGCTCCTGGCATCGTCGCGCTGGCGGCCAACGACGTCGGGCACCGCGACCTTTTCGGGGCCCTTCGACACTGTGTAGGCGACGGTGTCGCCCCGGTGCAAGATGGAGCCCTCTGCAGTTTGCTGAGAAATGACCTGGCCTTGCGCGACCGTGTCGGAGAACGCTTCGGTGGGTGCTGCGGCGAGGCCGAGCCCTTCGATCGCCTTCTTCGCGGCGTCCGCGCTCATCCCGTTGAGGGAGGGAACGGTGAGAGGTTCGCGTCCCTTGGACAAGACGACGTCGATGGCCGTGTCGTGCGGCACCGACGTTCCGGACGGCGCTGACTGGGAGATGACCTGTCCCTGTGGAACATCCTCGGAGTAGGCGTCTGTGATCGCGCCGAGTGCAAGACCTGCGTCGCTCAGCGCCTTCTTCGCATCATCCTGGGTCTTGCCGCTCACGTCGGGTACGGTTTTCATGTCGATGCCCTTGGACACGTAGAGCTGCACGTCGGCTCGCTTATGGACCGGGGTTCCGCCCTCAGGGTCGGAGCGAGTGACGGAACCGGTCGCGACGTCGTCCGAAAACTCCTCCTCAACAGAGAAGGTCAGCCCCATCGCGCCCAGATCGGCCTCAACGTCTGCGAGGGGGCGCCCATCGGTGGTGGGCATCGTCAGGTAGGAGCCGGGGCCGTATTCGTTCCACCACCAGGTGCCTCCAATTCCCGCTACCGCGAGGAGGAGGACGACCAGGCTCACCCACAGGGCTGCACGCTTGTATGTTGTCGTCGTGCCCGCCTCCTCGGGCGTTGGGATCGGCGCGGAGGTGTGGACCGTTGTGACGGTTGAGGGCGTCGGAAGCGGCCTCGTGAACTGTGCGGACATCACCTCCGTGTTCAGCGCTGTGGTTTCAGAGGCGCCGCTGCGGTCGGCGGGGGCGATTTCTGCGCGGCGATTCGCTAGCTCGGCAGGTATGGCGGCGGCCGCGCGCGTTACCAGGTCGATTGCTTCGGAAGCATCGGCGGGACGCGAGGCGGGGTCGCGGGCCGTCAGCGCCGCGACGAGATCGTCGATTTCGCGGGGGATCCAGGGCTGGGAAGCCGACGGCTTGGGGACGTCGTCGGCGACGTGATGGGTGGCGATCTGCAGTGGTGATTCGCCTGCCCACGGCACAGCCCCGGTCAGCATCTCGTACAGCATGATGCCCACGGAGTAGATATCCGAGCGTGCGTCGGCCTCGGCTGTGGTGGCGATTTCCGGCGCGATGTACGCCACTGTTCCGAGCATGTTGCCCGTCGACGACATGGAGACCTCGGACGCCGCGCGTGCCAAGCCGAAGTCGGTGACCTTCGCGGGGCCGTCGGTTGGAACGAGGATGTTCTCTGGCTTAATGTCGCGATGGATCACGCCGACGCGGTGAGCGGCACGCAGAGCCTCAAGGGTATCGGTCGTGTAGCGCAGGGCCTGGGGGATCGTAAAGGCACCCTGTGCGCGCAGCAGTTGGCGCAGGTTCGTTCCGTCGATGAGTTCCATGACGAGGAAGCCCTGGCCGGTAATGACGCCCTGATCGAAGACGGAGACGACACCGGGATGAACGATGCGCGCTGCGGAGCGTGCCTCGCGGCGGAAGCGTGCGACGAAGTCCTGGGAGTCCGCCAGGTGCGGGTGCATGACCTTGAGGGCGACGGGTCGATCAAGGCGTTCGTCCTGTGCGATGTACACGGTGGCCATGCCGCCACGCGCGAGCCTGCGCGTCACTCGGTACCGTTCGTCGACGAGGAGGCCGATCAACGGGTCCGTCTGGTCGAATGTCTGTTCATCGCTCACTTGCTCGATTCTATGGGAGTTTTCGCGAAATTATCGGAGGTGCCCACCTCGGTGCGGCGCGTGAATGGGGTAGTCTTGCGCTCATGACCAGTGTTGATATCACCGTGCTGTCCATCGATGAGGTGTGCCGTCTCCTCGGCATCGAAGAACGTCGCCTCAAGCAGCTGATCCGCGATCGTGTCCTCATCGAGGCGCGCGACGGTAACGGGGCGCGTGGCATCCCTCAGGACGTGATCGTCAAGGGCGACAACGGCTGGGAGCCGCTCCCGTTCCTGCAGGGAACGCTCACGCTCCTGGCGGATGATGGCTTCACGGCCGAGGAATCGTTGGCATGGCTGTACGCGGTTCAGGACGAGCTCGGCGAGCGGCCGATCGATGCGCTGACGTCGGGTCGCTATCACCGGGTCAATCGCATCGCCTCGACGCTGGCTTTCTAACCCACCGCCTCAGGCTCAGGCTCGCCTCGCGGTGAGTATCGAGCATAGCTCGCGCAGCATCGCGCGGGAATCGTCGTCGAAGGTCGAGGCCTCGAGCGCGGCGTGCCCGTCGGCGACCAGGCGCGCGATCTCAGCCTCGTGGGGGCCGCGACCGTTGGATGCAACGATGCGGGTCGCCGCGCTGATCTGCGTCGCCGAGGCTTCGGCCACCCCGAGGACGTCGGTGAGGGCGGACCGCTCGGCGGGGGAGGAGGCCTCCCAGGTGAGAGCCAGGAGGACGGTGCGCTTTCCTTCGCGCAGATCATCGCCCGCGGGTTTTCCGGTCACCGCGGGGTCTCCGAAAACGCCGAGGTCGTCGTCGCGTAGCTGGAATGCCAGTCCCCAGGGCGTCAGGATCTCTTCGAGGCTGTGGGTGAGTGCGTCCCCGTCCTCGAGCGTGGGCGCGCCGCAGATGGCTCCCAGGACTGCGGGGTGAACGACCGAGTAGTGAGCCGACTTATGGAGTGCGACCTCCAGCGCGTCACTGACGTTCAGTGCGTCCGTGCGTTCGGGGTCCAGCGGGCTCTGCTCGGCGGCGATGTCGAGGTATTGGCCGAGTGCCACCTCTGCGTGCATGTCGGCAAAGCGGCGCGAGAACGTCCGTGCGCGTTTGTCGTCGAGTGTGAGCGCCTGCTCGTCTGCGGCGGCGGTCGCTGCGGAAAACAAAAAGTCTCCAACGAGGATCGCGGCGTGTGTTCCGAAATCTGAAGATGAGCCGATCCACGAGTGCGATGCGTGATGGGTGGCGAGGCTTCGATGAGGGGTCGGCATGCCGCGACGCTCATCTGCCTTGTCGATGATGTCATCGTGAACGAGAGCGCTGGCCTGGTAGAGCTCGAGCGCTGCGCTGAGGTGGGGCAGGGCAACGTCTTCGACTGGAATTGCTGCCGCGAGCGAGTAGCCGATATGCGCCATGAGAGCCCGGAACCGCTTCCCTCCGGCAACGGACGCGAGCACGGCCTCGGAAAACTCCTCGGATCGGCACGATGCACCGGCGCGTGTCAGAAGGTGGGCGAGGCTCGAGGCCGTTGCCTCGTCAATGTGCGGACGCAGCGTCGCGAAACTGTCGCTCAGAGTCATGAGGTAACTCTAACTGAGGTTGCGCTCGAAGCGGAGGCCAATGCGGGGCATCCTCACACCTACCGTCAGGAAAACTACGAAGCAACGCACTAGACTGGCTACGGTATGCCGATTTGCAATCGGCTCTGTTGTGCATGCCCATCAATGAAAGGGACCCGTGTGAGTGCATCTCGCGCTTCGGCAAAGGACTCCGCGACGACTGAGGAAACCACGGAGGTGACGACCCCCGCGAAGAAGACGACGCGCGCCAAGAAGGCCACGGCCCCCGCGGCTAGCGCACCAGCCGAGGAAAAGAAGTCGGCCGCGAAGAAGGCGCCGGCGAAGAAGGCTCCCGCGAAGAAGACGACGAAGAAGGCCGACGCCGCCGAGGCTGGTAAGCCCGTGGCGAAGAAGGCTCCTGCCAAGAAGACCGCGAAGAAGGCCGATGCCGCCGTGGAGAAGGCTGCGAAGAAGCCTGCGGCCAAGAAGCCGCGCGGTCGCAAGAAGAAGGACGAGGGAATCGTCGAAGAGGTTGCCGTCGAGGAACTCGATGACACCGTCGAGGAAGACTTCGAGCCCACGGGCGCAGATCTTGAGGATCCTGATCTCGAGGCAGACGCCGACGATGAGGAAGTGACCGACGCCGAGGAAGACGCCGAGGAAGAGGATCCGAAGGTCGCTGAGGGTGCAGCGTTGCGTGAACGCACCAACGCCGGCATTCATGTCAAGGGTGGGTTCGTTGTCTCGGATTCCGACGAGACCGACGAGCCTGTTCAGCAGGTGACTGTTGCCGGTGCGACCGCCGACCCGGTGAAGGACTACCTCAAGCAGATCGGTAAGGTTTCCCTGCTGAACGCGGAGCAGGAAGTTGACCTTGCTCGCCGTATCGAGGCTGGCCTGTACGCCGAGTACAAGCTGAAGAACCAGGCCGACGAGATGACCAGCCGTGAGCGTCGTGAGCTGCACTTCCTCGCGCAGGATGGCCAGCAGGCAAAGAATCACCTGCTCGAGGCGAACCTTCGTCTGGTTGTGTCGCTGGCCAAGCGATACACCGGTCGCGGCATGCAGTTCCTGGATCTCATCCAGGAGGGCAATCTCGGCCTCATTCGCGCCGTGGAAAAGTTTGACTACACCAAGGGCTACAAGTTCTCGACCTACGCCACCTGGTGGATCCGTCAGGCGATCACCCGTGCGATGGCGGACCAGGCCCGCACGATTCGTATTCCCGTCCACATGGTGGAGGTCATCAACAAGCTGGCCCGCGTGCAGCGTCAGATGCTGCAGGACCTGGGCCGTGAACCCACGCCGGAGGAACTGGCCAAGGAACTCGACATGACCGCCGAGAAGGTCGTCGAGGTTCAGAAGTACGGCCGCGAGCCGATTTCGCTGCACACGCCTCTGGGTGAGGACGGCGATTCGGAGTTTGGTGACCTCATTGAAGACTCCGAGGCTATCGTCCCGGCGGATGCGGTGTCCTTCACCCTGCTGCAGGAGCAGCTCCACCACGTGCTTGATACGCTCTCCGAGCGTGAGGCGGGCGTCGTGTCGATGCGCTTTGGTCTGGGCGATGGTCAGCCGAAGACTCTCGACGAGATCGGCAAGGTCTACGGCGTGACGCGTGAGCGTATCCGCCAGATCGAGTCCAAGACGATGTCGAAGCTACGCCATCCGTCGCGTTCGCAGGTGCTGCGCGATTACCTCGACTGACGCGCAACCGTCATGCATGGGGGCTGGGAACAAACGTTCCCGGCTCCCATGACAATATCGTCACAAAGCTCGTTTGCGCGGGTGGCTCCATCGCACTGCGGGGTCCGATAGGGCAGGATGATGACATGCTTGAGGGTGCGTTGATTCTTGTCGTGACTGTCGTTCTTGTCCTCGCCGTCGCCGGTGGTGTCGTGGCGGTACTGGCTCTGTCTCGTCGTAGCGCGGACGAGTGGAAGGGTGTCATCAAGCGAGAGAGCGAAGAAATCGCGGACGAGGTGAAGACTCATCATTCGCTTCCCAAGCGCGCCTCGACGTCCCCCGATGGTCCCGTGGTGCCGCGGACAGCTTCCCTGCAGTCTCTCCTTCAAAATGCTGAGTCACGGAGCGCATACTTCGATGCTGACCGTTTGCCGGGCATTGATCGGTTGGAGACGGTCACCGGACGCGTGAGTGAACGCTTTGATCGCGGTCGTCGGGGCTCCGACGGGGCGAACGCGTCAGCCCAGGAGTAGACGCAGGCCTCAGGCAGTGATGCTGCGCTCAGGTTTTCTGTGAAGAGCGTCCATAGGGGATAATGACCCTATGGACGCTTTTATCTCCACTCTCCAGTCGCCGTGGGCGGTCGTTATCGGCCTGGTGGTTGCTGTGCTGATCGGTGTGCTCATCCGCATCGCCGTCAGTTCTAAGCGCCGCTCTACGGACGACGTCAGTATCCCCGTTCAGCCGCAGGTGTCTGCGGAAGCCCCCGGTGACGCGCCCGCTTCTGCCCCGCAAGAAGGTGGCGATGAGCCTCGCGCTGGCCCGTCTGATACATCTGTGTCGGCCTCCGAGGAGCCTTCTGAGGCACCCGCCACCCCGGCCTCGTCCATCGAGCGCCCTGAACCTGTGCGCGGTCGCATGGAGCGTCTGCGCGAACGCCTCGCGTCCTCCGGTTCGCTGGGGCGCGCCATTCTCGGCGTTTTGAGCCGAGGCCAGCTCAGCGCCGCCGACTGGGAGGAGATCGAGGAATCGCTCCTTATCGCCGACCTCGGCCTTGAGGCTACCGACACGCTGATGGAGGCACTCAAGCGCCGCGTCGCCGTCGAATCCGTCACGGACGAGGCGCGTATCCGCGAGATCCTGCGCGAGGAGTTGCTCGCGCTCGTCGGCCCCGACATGGATCGCTCCCTCAACCTTGAGCGCCCGGAGGTCGACGGCGACGTGAAGCCTGCCGTTGTCCTCATGGTGGGCGTCAACGGTACCGGAAAGACCACGACCGTCGGCAAGCTGGCGCGTATCCTCGTGGCAGAAGATAAGTCTGTGATCCTCGGTGCGGCCGATACCTTCCGCGCGGCCGCTGCCGACCAGCTCACAACATGGGGCGAGCGCGTGGGCGTGGATGTCGTCCGTAGCGATCGTGAGGGTGCCGACCCGGCTTCCGTTGCCTTCGAGGCTGTGCGCGAGGGTGTGGAGCGTGACGTCGATGTGGTCCTCGTGGATACGGCGGGACGTCTGCAGAACAAGTCCACGCTGATGGACGAACTCGGCAAGATCAAGCGCGTGATGACGAAGCAGGCTCCGGTTTCCGAGGTCCTCCTCGTTCTCGACGCCACCACGGGCCAAAACGGCATGAAGCAGGCCGAAGTGTTCGCGCAGGCTACCGGCGTGACCGGTATCGTTTTGACGAAGCTTGATGGCTCTGCGAAGGGTGGCATCGTCGTGTCCGTGCAGCGTGCGCTGGGCGTACCGGTCAAGTTCGTCGGCCTCGGCGAGGGCGCCGATGATCTTGCGCCCTTCGATCCGCAGGGCTTCGTTGACGCGATCGTGGGCTGCGCGCAGGGCTGAACCTTTCGCTCATGACGCGCCTCGGCCCCGGTGAGGAGACTCCCGGGGCCGAGGTGCGCTAACCTGTGCCTAGTACAGCCGCCATCTTGGGAGTAAACACGTGTTTGGAAACCTGTCAGATCGCCTGACCCAGTCCTTCCGCAGCCTGCGCAGCCGCGGCGTCCTGACCGAGTCGGACGTTGATCATGCGATTTCCGACATTCGGCGCGCCCTCATTGACGCCGACGTCGCGCTCCCCGTCGTTCGTCAGTTCACCACGCAGGTGCGTGAAAAGGCCTACGGCGCGGCTCGCTCCAAGGCTCTCAACCCCGGCCAGCAGGTCGTCTCCATTGTTCACGAGGAACTCGTCGAGATCCTCGGTGGCGCGACGCGTGAGCTGACCTTCGCCGAGTCTGGTCCCACGGTCTTCATGCTCGCGGGTCTCCAGGGTGCCGGTAAGACCACGCTGGCAGGCAAGCTCGGCAAGTGGCTGCGCGAGGAGGGTAAGACCGTCCTCCTCGTCGCCTCGGACCTCCAGCGTCCCAACGCCGTCCAGCAGCTGCAGGTCGTCGGCGAGCGCGCAGGCGTCAAGGTGTGGGCACCCGAACCCGGCAACGGTGTCGGTGACCCCGTCGAGGTCACGCGAAGCGGCGTCGAGTTCGCTCGCCAGAGCGGCATTAACGTGGTCATCGTCGATACGGCCGGTCGCCTCGGTGTTGACCAGGAGATGATGGACCAGGCGATCGCGATCCGCGATGCTGTGAATCCTCACGAGATCATGTTCGTCCTTGACGCCATGGTCGGCCAGGACGCGGTCTCGACCTCCACGGCTTTCCGAGACGGTGTCGGCTTCACGGGCGTCGTCCTGTCGAAGCTGGATGGCGACGCGCGCGGTGGCGCCGCGCTGTCCGTGCGTGGCGTGACGGGCGCGCCGATCCTCTTCGCATCGACGGGTGAGGGCCTCGACGACTTCGAGCGCTTCCACGCCGACCGTATGGCGGGACGCATCCTCGACATGGGTGACATTCTCACCCTCATCGAACAGGCCGAAAAGAAGATGGACGCCGAGGAGGCGGAGAAGGTCGCGGCCAAGGCGATGGCCGGCCAGCTCACCCTCGGCGACTTCCTGAGCCAGCTTCAGCAGATTAAGAAGCTCGGCTCGATGAAGAAGATGCTCGGCATGATCCCGGGTGCCGCGCAGATGCGCGAGCAGATTGAGAACTTCGACGAGCGCGAGGTCGACCGCGTGGAGGCCATTGTTCGCTCGATGACCCCGGCCGAGCGCGAGGACGTGTCGATCCTCAACGGCTCGCGTCGCGCGCGTATTGCCCGTGGTTCCGGTACGACCGTGACCGAGGTGAACCAGCTCGTGCAGCGCTTCGAGGCTGCGCGCGAGATGATGGCGCAGATGGGCCAGATGGGTGGCGGCGTTCCTGGCATGGGTGCGCTGCCCGGTCGCGGCGGCAAGGCGAAGCAGAAGGCCAACGCCCGCAAGGCGCAGGCGCAGCGTGCCCGCATGAAGAAGAGTGCCCGCTCCGGTAACCCGGCCAAGCGTCGCCAGCAGGAGCTCGAGGCCATGCTGCCCCCGTCCGAGCGTAGCGCGCCCCAGGGCTCGTCCTTCGGTGTCGCCCAGGAGGCCCCCGCTCCGCGTCCGACGATCGACGATCTGCCGGACGACGTCAAGCGCATGCTCGGCCAGCTCTGAGGCATGGAGTTCTCCGGCCTCGCCCTGTGGGCGGATAGCGTGTCTGAGCGCCCATCGTGGGTGCGAGGCACATGGCGCGTCGACGGGGGAGTGATTCGCCGGGTCTCTGACGGTGAACATGCTCCGTCGGCCGGTGTCATTATGCCCGGCATGGTGGACACGCACTGCCACATCGGATACTCGGAGACAGGTTCGGTGTCCGAAGCGCAGATGGTGGAGCAGGCTCGGACGACGCTCGCGAGCGGCGTGACCGTCGTACGCGACTGTGGTGTGCCGGTTGATAATTCGCCAGCGGCTCGCGCGAGCGGCTTGCATCTGATCCGCTGCGGTCGCCATGTTGCGCGCCCGAAACGCTACATGCGAGACCTGCCGCTGGACGTGGAAGATCAGCGCGAGCTGCCCGAGGTGCTTGCGTCGATGGCGCACTCCTCCGACGGCTGGGTCAAGATCGTCGGTGACTGGATTGACCGCAGCGCCGGAGCGGACTCGGACCTCATGCCCCTGTGGGACCCCGCCGTGCTAACGGACGCTGTTGTCGCCGTTCACGAGGCCGGGGCGAGGATCGCCGTCCATGCGTTCTCACACCGCGTCATCGACTCGCTCATTGAGGCCGGCGTTGATGACATCGAACACGGCAGCGGCATCGATGCGGATCAGGCCAGCGAGATTGCCGCACGCGGCATAGCGGTGACGCCGACGCTGCGCCAGGTCGAGCTCTTCAAAGACTTTGCAGCCCAGGCGGGGGCGAAGTACCCCGTCTACGCGGCGACGATGCAGGCCATGTACGACGCGCGGCGCTCCCACTTCCAGATGCTCGTCGACTCTGGCGTCCTTCTCCTCATGGGAACCGACTCGGGCGGCTACCAGGCTCACGGGACGATTGTCGGCGAGCTTGAGCTGTGGCTCCAGTGGGGCGCACCCGCCCAGTTCACGATCGATGCCGCGACGTGGGTGAGCCAGCGCTACCTCGGTTACCCCGGCCTCGTCGAGGGCGGTCCCGCTGATTTCCTCATCCTGGACGAGGATCCGAGGGACGACCCGACGATCCTCGCGAAGCCTGCGCGCGTGACTGTGGGCGGAACGTCTGTGTGGGAGCGTCCGTCCGCCTGAACTCGTAGCAGTGATCGATTTAACCGATTCGCGCGACACGGCACTCGCTCCTGACTTGGGATTGAGGGCCGAAATATGGCATAATCGCTAGCTGTACCCGGCGGTTCGTAGACCCTCTCACTGC
>USPB01000041.1 GCA_900556405.1 uncultured Actinomyces sp. | reverse complement strand
GTTATGAGCCCGGCGAGCTACCGAACTGCTCCACCCCGCGTCGGCTCTAGATACTTTAGAGCATCCAACGGGAGGACACAAACTGAACGCGGTGATGTACGTCCTAGCGACAGGGCACTGTCAGGAACAGTCGAACCGAAGCTCTACTGCGGGGCCTGCGCGGAATCATCCGGAGTCCCGGGCATGACGGGCGCACCGCTGGGAGGCGCAAGCGTGGGACTCGAAGTCTGCACCGGCATCCCTTGGGGCGGCGCGGGCGGGGTTGCCGACACCTGCATCGGAACTCCCTGAGGGGGAACGGCCTGAGCCGGAGCCATCCCTTGAGGGTAGTAGCCGACCGGAGCACCGAAGGGAACACCAACGGGAGCGGAAGCAGAGGAACGCCGGTCGGGCACAGCAAGGACAATGGCAATGATGAGACCGGAGCGCACGATCAGCCAGATCAGAACCCCACGCACAACGAGCAAGGAGGCATACCAATGATCACCAAAGATCGACGGATCCAGCGTCGGAGGCAAAATTAGCCAGTACCACGTCCCGCCTTCCAAGAGGGCGAGCACCGGGTCAAGGAGCAGGAAGGACACGAGAACGACGCCGACCATTGCGTAGCGCACTGCCTTGCTTCGCCCTCGGAGCGCAACAGCGGACAGCACGATCGTCACGATGTACGAAATGACCGACTCGTAGAACCAGACGCTCGTAAAACGCTCGAAATAGATGCTCAAGTCGTCGAAGAGATAGGGAATGAAGAGGTTAACGAGCGCGATTACCGAAAGGATCAGCTCAAGCCTCAGGCAGACCCGCACGCGCGTGGAGAGCGGTGGACGCTGCGGACGCGGCGCAGCCGCGTAGGGGCCCGGCTGTCCCCAGGCTTGCGGTGCGGGCATCGGTTGAGCGCCCCCCTGGTACGGGATCCCCTGAGCAGCACCGGAGAATTGACCGGGAGCGGGGAAAGCTCCACCTGCACCGCCGGGAGGGTTGGGCAGGGGATTCGGGATTTGAGAATTGCTCACTGTCAGGTTCCTTCCGCGTGTGTTGGTGGCACGTGAGCACGCATGATCTTCATCATATCGGCAGCGCGCTACCGACATGACGAAACACACGGAGGGACTTTCCCGGCCGTGCACAAACCCCACCGTCACATGGGACGCGCCCGGCCCACCTCACAACGCGATCAGCAGGGCCGGGCGCGCAACGGGCACAGAGCGCTTATAAGCCGCTTTGTGCTCCGCTCGTCGCAGATGAGCTCGGGCTCGGACTGGGCGTCGGCGTACCTGAGTTCGGGGTCGCCGACGAGGACGTACCGAGCGCCGCCTGCGCGGCCTCTGCACGAGTCAGTGCGTCATGCAGACGCGTCTGGGCCTCGCCGTAGGCGGTCCAGTCGCCCTTGCTCATCGCCGCATCCGCGTCACGCATGGCCTGCGCAGCGTCGCTAACGGCCTGGGACAGCTGGGTGCTCGCATCTGATGAGCTCGTACCCGACTGCGAGGTGTCCCCCGATGGCGGAGTCGTCGCACCGGGAGAGGCTGACGAGCTTGAATCGTCCGAAACGAGCTGGCGCAGCGATTCCTCGAGGGTCGGCGCGAATCCGACCTTGTCGCCGAAGGCGGTGAGCACCGAGCGAAGGACGGGGTATGACGCCGAGCCGGTGCCCTGCACGTAGACGGGCTGCACGTAGAGCAGACCGCCGCCGACCGGCAGGGTCAGGAGGTTACCTCGGATGACCGTCGAATCGGCCTGGTTGAGCAGGTTGAGCTGGGTGGCGATCTTCTCGTCGGAGTCGTACTTGTTTTGGACCTGGCCGGGGCCGGGCACGGTCGTCGATGAGGGCAGCGCGAGCAAGCGGAGCTTGCCGTATCCCTCGCGCACCTGGCCCGGCGTGTTGCCCGTCTCCGAGTCCACCGCAAGGAAGCCCGCCATGGCCTCGCGACGTCCCTCGCCGCCGCCACCGGGGACGAAGACGGAGGTCAGTGAAAACTCGGCGCTATCCTGGCCGGGCATCTGCATGGTCAGGTAGTACGGGGGCTGCAGGGCGGTCGGTGCGGGCAGCGGGTTACCTGCCGCGTCCGTGCGCGGGCTCGAGTCGGTGGACGGAGCCGCGCCGTAGGTGGAGGTCTCCTCGGCCAGACGCCAGCGGTCACCACCGGAGTAGAAGCCAGCCGCGTCGGTGACGTGGTAGGTGGCCAGCAGGTTGCGCTGCACCTTGAACATGTCCTCGGGGTAGCGCAGGTGGCTCATGAGGTCGCCGGAGATAGCGGACATGGGCTCAACGCTGCCGGGGTAGATCTTCTCCCACGTGCGCAGGATCGGGTCCTGGTCATCCCAGCGGAACAGGCGCACGGATCCGTCGTAGGCGTCGACGACGGCCTTGACGGAGTTACGCATGTAGTTGATCTTGTTCGCCTGCACGTACTGGCCCATCTGCGTGGACTGGGAGTCGACCGTCGCGTCCGAGAGCGACTCGTGCTGGGCGTAAGGGTAGTTGTTCGTGGTCGTGTACGCGTCGACGACCCACACGAGGCGCTTGGGAGTCGAGGCGTCCCCGTCCATGTCGACAACCGCCGGGTAGGCGGACTGCTCGAGCGTCAGGTAGGGCGCGACCTTGGACACGCGCAGCAGCGGGTCGCGGTCATACAGGATTTGCGAGGCCTCGTTCGTCTGAGAGGAGAAGAAGAGGTCCGTGGAACCGAACTTGATCGCGTACAGGAGCTTGTTCCACACGTTGCCCACGGAGGGGCCGCCGTTGCCGGTGAACGTCGTGGAGACCTGGCCACCCACTGCGGTGTCGTCCGGGTAGTCGAGCTCCTGCGGGTCGGCGCCTTCCGGGGCTCCGACGATGGAGTAGTCGGGCGAACTGGGGCTGAAGTAGACGCGTTCCTCGTAGTCACCCATTTCACCGACCGAGGGCACGGACTGCTCCCAGTAGGACGGCAGGCCGTCGCTGGTCAGCTGGTTGCCGTAGGCGGCGACAGCGCCGTAGCCGTGCGTGTAGACGGTGTGCTGGTTAACCCAGGTCTGCTGCTCGGCGGACAGGCCCGAGAGATTGAGCTCGCGCACGGAGATCACCGTGTCGCGCCGCTCCCCGCTCACGTTGTAGCGATCAACCTTCATACCGGAGTTGAAGCCGTAGTAGAGGCGCGACTGCTGGAGCTGCTGGACGGTCTTCGTGATGACCTTGGGGTCCAGGAGACGCACCTGGGAGGTCAGCGCGTCGTTGTCGAACTGACCGGCAGAAGCCGTCGTCGCCGCGTCGTAGTTCGTCTGGTAGTCGACGTTATCGAGCCCGTATGCGGCCAGCGTCGCATCAATGTTTCGCTGAATGTAGGGCGATTCGAGGGTGCGCTGGTTGGGGCGCACGCGGAATTGCTCGACGAGGGCCGGGTAGGCGCCAGCCAGAACGAGGGCGGCGACGACAGTGACCGCCACGCCGGTGACCGGCAGGCGCCACGTGCCCTTGAAGGCCGCGACGACGAAGAGGACCGCGACGAGGCCGGAGATGACCGCCAGAATCGAGTGCGCCGGCAGCGTCGCGTTGATATCGGAGTACATGGCGCCGTGAATGGAGCCGGAATCCGAGGTGAGCAGCTCGTAGCGGCCCAGCCAGTAGTTCACGCCGATAAACAGGGACAGGCAGGCCGCCATCATGCCGGTCTGCAAGCGCGCCTGCTTGGAGGCGTGAGGACGCGGGGCGAGGCGAATCGTCCCGTACAGGTAGGACACGATGATTGCTGCGACCAGGCCGATGCTGGTGACCGTCATGAGGAAGGAGACGAGCACCTTGAGTGCGGGCAGGACGAACACGAAGAAGGAGATGTCCAGCCCGAACTGGGGGTCAACCTGCCCGAAGGAGGAACGGTTGAGGAACTGCAGGAGCGTGCGCCATTCAGTGGCCAGGCGCGCGCCGTTGGAGAAGCCAAAGAAGAGGGCCACTCCCCAGAACGCAAGGCGACGCATAGGTTCGAGCGCCTCCTGGTAGCCGCGCAGGGCAGCCGAGGCCTCGCCGCGGGTCGAGGACGCACGATGCCGGTAGGCGAAGGACATCGAGAAGAAGATAAGGGCCGTCGCCACGACGAAGCCAACGACAAAGAGGCCGATGTGCGCTCCCCACTGCGTGAGGATGACGCGTGTGGCGCTCATCTGACGGAACCACAGGATCTCGGTCCACACGATGGATGCCGCGTAGATGATGGCTCCGATGATCGCCAGCGCCATGATCGTGATGCCGGCGGGACCCGGCTTGCGGATGGTCAGCTGCCTGGGCGCACGATCAGGGTCTCGCGGAGCGCGCGCTCCGCCCGGGGGAAAGACTGAAAAATCGAAGCTCACGGCATTCCTCTCTGTCAAACCGATAGCTTCAATCCAGTGTAGCGGCGCACAGGTCTAACTTCGCCTCGGTCTTATTCGCTCTCCGTGAGATTATGGGAGGCATGACTGTTGAGATGATGCCGAGTGCGCGCGAGATCGCGCTGGCCAACGTGGTTGTCGATATCGAGAAGGGCGCTGCCCGGGTGGGCTGGGATCACGCGCCTTCCATCTATGCGCTGGTTCCCACGGCGACGCTGTTGGCCGACCCGAATCTGCCCGCCGACATCGCCGCACAGCTGCGCTCTGGCTGGGATGGCAGCGATGATCACCTGAGCGCCATCATCCAGGAGGACCTGGCTGACGACGACATTGAGCAGGTCCTGGCGCACCTGGCGTGGCCCGAGACGGTGCCGGGTGCGGCGATCACGGTCGAGCGCATCGTCGTCCCCCCGGAGGTTGAGGACGAGGCTCCCGAGGACCCCGAGGAGGCCCTCGCGTTCGTGGCTAACCACCCGCTGCGCACCGACGTGCGCCTGGCGGTGGGTGTCATGCGCACCGGCGAGTCGTGGTGTGCGCTGCGCACCCGCGCCTTCGACTCCGATGACAAGGTCGGGCAGGGCTCGAACCTCGTTCCCGCCCTGGTTGACGCCCTGCGCGCGTCCCTCGAGCCGGTGACGGACGAGCAAGCCTGAGAATCACGAGGAGGCCCCGGCCTCGTCCCGGACCACAAGGACGAGGCCGGGGCCCTGTCGCACCCACCTGACCGAAGGCGGCGGGCGGGCTAACGAGCGCTACTGGCAGGTCGGCAGGCTATCCCCGGTGCCATCGGCGATCGAGTGAACGGCGGAGACTGCTTCGTCGAGGGTGGACACCGAGACGACGCGCATGCCGTCGGGGACATGTCCGATGACCTCGTCGCAGTTTGTGGAAGGGGCGAGGAACCACTGGGCCCCGTCGCGGTGTGCGCCCCACAGCTTCTGCTGGATGCCTCCAATGGCGCCGACCTGGCCGTCATAGGACATGGTTCCGGTGCCCGCGATCGAATTACCGCCGGTCATATCTCCGGGGGTGAGGCGATCGATGATGCCCAGCGAGAACATCATGCCGGCGCTCGGGCCTCCCACACCCTCGATGTTGACGCTGATGGTGACAGGCAGGGAAGGATCGACGGAGAGGTAGATACCCAGCTTCGAGCCGCTTTCCGTCGCCGATGCTGCCACGGAGTCGAAGGAGAGATCCTGAGTCTCACCGTTCCTCTCGACCGTCAGCGTCATCGTCGATCCCGCGGGAACCGTGCGCATGAGCGAGAAAGGCGTGACGGCGTCCGCGACCTCGTGGCGGGTCCCGTCCGGAGTGGTGATGGCGCGCAAGATATCGCCCTGCTCGACGATCCCCTCGGCGTTCGATCCCTCCACCGCCCCCTCGATAGTGACGGTCGCGGGAACGTCCCATCCCAGGTACTCGAGGGCTGCGACCTGGGACGTCGTCTGCGAGTTACGCATCATGGCCAGCTGAGCGTCGCTTACCTGCTGGCGTGTGGTCCCTTCGGGATACACCGACTCGTAGTCCATGATCTTGCTATGAGGGTCGAAGTACGCGGCGATGAGCTGAGCGAAATTCAGGCGGGAGTCCGGACTGCCCGACTCGGAGACCGTCACCATGCGCAGCTGCCCCTGCCCGGGCTTCGCGGGATCGAGATACGAAGCGGACTCGGGCTCATCCTGCTCGACCGGTTCTCCCGTCGCCGGGTCAGTCCCGTCGATCTCGAGGACCGGGACACCCTTGTCCGACCCCAACACGTTGAAGGTCGGGCCGGGGCTATTGACCACGAAGGGAACGGGGATCACAAAAAGGATCACGACCATCGCGAGGGCAGCCAGGATGGCCGTGAGGATACGCCAGCTGATGATCGGTGTACGTTTCGTCGGAGTCTGCTCGAAGGGCAGGAGATTGTCGACTGACGAGGTCATGCGCGTGTCACTCATCGTGTCATTGTGTCCCACGCACGGCGCGGTTGCACGCGCGCCGGGCCCAGCGCGTTCAGCTCTCAGCGTTTTCGCAGGGATTTGCCAGCTGAGTCGCACGAGTGCTCGCTAGGCTGAGCTCATGAACGAGAACGAGTCCGGCACCCCCTTTGAGGATTTCCTGCGCTCCGTGTTGGGCGACGAGGCCGCGGCCGAGGCCGCTCGCGCGCTACAGGCGCAGGGCTTTGACCCCGCGAACCTGCCCGCAGAGTTTTCCGATCCTGCGCGCATGCGCGCCGCGATGGGCCAGTTCCAGTTCCTCATGAACACGACGGCCGGCCCGGTCAATTGGCGCCTGGTGGAGGACGGCGCGAAGCAGGCCGCTTACGCCAGCGGCGACCCTGCCCCCACGGCCACCGAGGCAGAGGCTGCACGTCAGGCGATGACGGTCGCGGACCTGTGGCTCGACGCGGTTACGGATTTCTCCTCGGGTCCGGTGACGCGCAATGTGTGGAGCAGGGTGTCGTGGGTCGAAAACACGATCCCCACCTGGAAGCGCATCTGCGAGCCGATTGCCCTGAACGTGTCGCGCGCGCTGTCTGCAGCACTGTCTGAGCAGTTCGGGCAGGGCGGCCTCGACGGTTCCGCTTCGCTTCCCGACGGCATGGCGGCGATGCTCGGCAAGACACAGGAGATGATGCCGCGCCTGTCGGCGATGATGTTCTCCGCTCAGATTTCACGCGTCCTGGCTGCTCTGGCGGGCGAATCTTTCGGCACGTTTGACACGGGCATTCCCCTGTCGGATACCTCGCACGCGGCTCTCCTCCCCCACAACATCGCCCAGTTCTCCGAGGGGCTCGACGTCCCTTTCGACGAGGTGCGCCAGTTCCTCGCCGTACGCGAGGCTGCGCACCGGCGCCTCTTCGCGTCCGTCCCGTGGCTCGAGGGCGACCTTGTGCGCGCCGTCGAGCGCTACGCCTCGCAGATCGCAATCGACACAGAGGCAATCACCGAGGCCGCCCGATCAGTTGACCCCTCGGATCCGCAGTCCGTGGAATCGGCGCTCAGCGGCGGCGTGTTTGCGCTGTCCACGACGCCGGACCAGCGCCGCGCTCTCACGCGCCTGGAGACAATGCTCGCCCTCATCGAGGGCTGGGTCGAGGTCGTTTCGGCCCAGGCCACCCTGCCCTACCTGCCCCACGCGGATGCGCTGCGCGAAATGATGCGCCGTCGGCGCGCCTCGGGCGGTCCCGCCGAAGAGATCCTGGGGACTCTCATGGGACTGAAGATGCGCCCGCGTCAGGCTCGCGGGGCCGCGTCCATCTTCACCCTGGTGGAGGCGGACGGCGGTCGCGAGGCCCGCGAAGCCCTGTGGTCACATCCGGACATGGTGCCCACGGAGACCGAGCTGGCCACGCCCGACACGTTCCTGACCCTGCGCCGTGCGGCTGCGGAGGAGGACGCGGATATCGACGCTGCACTGACCTCTCTTCTCGACGGGACGCTCGGTTGGGCGGACGGCCTGCAGCCCGAGGACGAGGCCTCGGCCGGCTCGGATGAGTCGTCATCGGACGCGGAGGAAGCGGACGATCCGGGCGAGACGAACTGAGACGTTCTAAAGAGATCTGACAAGTTTTCCACAGATTTTCCAAACGCCTTCGCGTGATTGCCATTGAGGTTCATCATGGCTCCATCAGGTACAAACCGAAGGAGACTAACATGAACCTGGCACACAATACGGCGATCCTCTGGCGCGGCCCGGGCAGCGTCCAAGTCGGCGGCGACCGTAGCCGACACGTCCTGCTCGACAACTTGCACGCGGGCGACCAGATCTGGCTCAGCAATCAGGCGCACCCCGCCCGCGAGCGTGAGGAGACCCAGGCCTCGCCGGAGCTTCTCGCGGCCCTCACCCAGGCGCGCCTGACGGATTGTCGCGAAGCACTCCCCCACCTTGCACTCGGCATCGTCGGGGCAGTGCCCGCGACCCTCCTTGCCCTCCACAGCCTCGTCGACACGTTCTCACTGTCACTATCGATTGAGACCCACACCCTGGTCGACGAGGATTGGGACCGCGTGTTCGGAGGCCACTACACGGGCACACCGCGCCATCGGGCGGTGCGCCGCACCCTGCGTGATCTCATCCCACTCTCGCAGCTCTACGCACAGGGAACACCCGAGCTTTCGATCGTTTCCGCGGATCGGGTCGTCGACCCAGGTATCCCCTTCGAGCTGACCGCGCACGATGCTGCGCACCTCATCGTCACGCGCGGCGAACACTCCTACGAAGTGGGCCCGTTCGTCATCCCGGGTCTCACCCCCTGCTACCAGTGCTCGCAGCACGCACGCGCTGCAGCGGACCCGTTCCACCTGGCACACCTGCGTGAGCTGGAAAGCTGGCCGCTCGCGCCACTGGCTCTGCTCGCGCACTTTGCGGCCGCTCAACGCATCGGCCAACTGGTCATGGACTTCGCCTCGGGGACGCTCACCGAATCGCAGTGCGCGCAGGTCGCGACGATTGGCGAGGACGGGTCGGTGCGCGTCGAAGAGGTGGAGCCCGCAACCGAGTGCGTGTGCGGCATCGACGGGCTCGCTTCCTCGCTCACGCCCCTTCGTCGACGATGACTTCTTCGCCGCGCACAAGCGCGAGAACGGGAGCGGCGAAGCGCTGCACCTTCACGTCTCCGATGCCGCGAATGACGCGCAGCTGAGTCGTGTTCTTAGGCATGGCCTGCGCGATGTCGCGCAGCGTCTGATCCGTGAAGACCGCAAAGGGCGGCACCCCCGCCTGGCGCGACACCTCGAGACGCCAGGCCTTGAGACGCCCAAAGAGCTCGATCGCCTGGGGCGAGGCCTCCTCTTCGAAGGCCTGGTTGAGGGCACGCGTGGAGGCACGAGCCCTCTTCTTGGGGGCGCCCACACGCGCCTCCTCTGGCCAGATACCGTCGAGCAGGCGACTGCGCTTGCGCTTGCCGCGCCCATCGGCCCCCCGCGAGCGCGCCCACGACACGGTCAGCAGGTCGCGCGCACGCGTGATCGCCACGTACAGCAGGCGACGTTCTTCCTCGCGCGCCGCGGCTGTCTTTGCGTAGGAGATCGGCAGCAGGCCCTCGGCGACGCCAACGAGGAAGACGGCGTCCCATTCGAGGCCCTTGGCCGCGTGGATGGTGGCGAGCTCGACTCCCGCCTTGTCTGGTTCGACCTGATAGGCGACGCGCTCGTCGAGTTCGGCGACGAAGGCTGGCAGCGTCTGCGCCTGACTGTCATCCGCCCAGCCGACGATCGCGTTCATGTTCGACCAGCGCTCGGACCCCGCCTGACCGGAGGGGGCCTCGGGCGCCCAGCCGACGCCCGACAGGACGTCGCGCACGATCTCGCCCACGCTCCCCTCATCGGTTGCTGCCGCCGCCGCGGCACGCAGACGCGAGATGGCGGTACGCACGTCGTCGCGCGCAAAGAAGGGCTTGCCTCCTGCGACGGCCACGGGGATTCCGCGCGCACCCAGCGCCTCTTCGAAAGCCTGGGACTGGCCGTTGGTGCGCATGAGGACGGCAATCGAATGGGGAGCCATCCCCGCGTCGATGAGGTCGGCGATCGAGGCCGCAACGCCCTCCGCCTCGGCGCGATCATCGTCGTAGGTCCGATAGGTGACCTGGGCGCCGCCCTCGCGCTGGCTCGACAGGCGCACCGTGCCCTCGCGCTGGGATGAGCGTGCCAGGACATCATTGGCCACGCTGACGATCTGCGGAGTCGAACGATAGTCGCGGGTCAGCTCCACGATGCGAGCACCGGGGTGCTTGCGCCCAAAACCCGTCAAGTAATCCGGGGACGCCCCCGTGAAGGAATAAATGGTCTGCGCGACATCGCCGACGACGCACACATCGTGGCGACCGCCCAGCCACAGGTCGAGCAGACGGGCCTGGAGGAGGTTGACATCCTGGAACTCGTCGACCACGAAGGAGCGGTATTGCTTGCGCACGATGGAGGCGACGTCCGCGCGTTCCTGCAGCATGCCACACAGGTAGATGAGGATGTCCTCAAAGTCGATGACACCGCGCTCGTTCTTCGCATCCTCATACACGTCGAGGAGGCGCGCCATGTCGCCCGCGTCCAGCCCGGCGGGCACGTCACGTCGCAGGCGAGCCACACGCGACGCGTAGTGCGCGGCGTCGACCATCGACACCTTCGCCCATTCGACCTCGGCCGCGATATCGCGTACGTTCGTGCGGTCGATCGTGATCCCCAGGCGAGCGGCTGAGGCCGCAACGAGGGATGCCTTATGCGGGATGACGTCGGGCAGCGGCCCGCCCACGACGGTGGGCCAGAAGTGGCGCAGCTGGCGCAGCGCCGCGGAGTGGAAGGTACGTGCCTGCGCCTTCGGGACCCCCAACTGCGCCAGGCGATGGCGCATTTCGAAGGCCGCGCGCTGCGTGAAGGTCACGGCCAAGACGTTCGATGGATCGAAGGCGCCGACGGCCGCCCCGTAGGCGATGCGGTACGTAATCGCGCGAGTTTTACCTGTGCCCGCACCGGCCAGAACGGCGAGCGGCCCGGCCACCTGCGTGGCGACGGCGCGCTGATCAGGATCCAGGGCGTTCAGCAGTTCCTCGGGGTTCATGGCCCCCATTCTTGCATCGCCCACGCTCACTTGCGTCCCGCACCCTCGGGCCCGCTCGGCAGGTCGGCGCCATACCATTCCCGAAGGAGCGCGTAAGCGATCGAGGCGCGACCGGGCGCGCTGATCTCACCGGATTCGAGCGCGCGCGTCAGCTCCTCGCGACTGTAGAAGCGCGCCCACTCGATTTCCACGCCGTCCGCCTGCGGTGTCGGGTGCGCCTCGAGGGTTCGCGCACGGTATCCCATCATCTGGGAGCGCCCGAAAGGCCAGGGCTGCGTCGCAACGTACGTGGGCCTCTCGATATCGACGCCGACCTCCTCGGCGACCTCACGCGCAACCGTCACATCCGGAGATTCTCCGGCCTCGACATAGCCGGCGATGATCGAGACGAAACCGGGCTGCCACAGCGCGTTATGCGCGAGGAGCACGCGCCCATCGTGATCCTGGACCAGGACGATGATCGCCGGATCCTGGCGCGGATACTCCAGGCGGTCGCACGTTTCACATCGCGCGGCCCATCCGCCGGACACAAGCTGCACCGCCGCCCCACAACGCGGGCAGTGGCGGTAATTGGCATGCCACCCCGCCAGAGCGAGCGCGGTTAGCGCCAGGGCCGCATCGTCGCCATCGAGGCGCCACCCAACCGCGCGCAGGTGCTCCCAGTGACCTCGGACCTCGTCCCGGCTGGTCTCGATCGCGACGACGCTGCGTCCACCCGCCACCCCGATGAACGAGGCAGTGGCCCCCTCGAGGCCGCGCACTGCCTCATCCCCGCTCAGACGCCGCAGGACCGGGGTATCCGCGCGACGCTCCCCGGCCTCGTCGAGGAGGACGAAACCGGCAGCGTCAACGACGATGGCATCGGCCTCACCGGCGCGCACGAGGGCGGCAGGAGCCACGGAATCGCGCAGCGCGACCGCTGGATCAACGTGACCGCGAACGAGAGGTAGATCAAGACTCATAACTCCACGGTAACGCGGTGGGCTACCCTAGG
>USPB01000040.1 GCA_900556405.1 uncultured Actinomyces sp. | reverse complement strand
CCTCCCACAAGCATCACCGCTACACGAAAAATTGCTTACACCCTATGACACTGCCCTGTTTTGCGGGCGCAACATTAGTAATCTTACGTAAAACTGCACTAGCCACAACAATACCAAATAGGCCAAACACGCTAAAAACTATGCCCAATTGATCTCGACTACTTCTACTGATGCGACTTACTCGCCTGTCAATACAGTAAGAGTGAATGACATCTTTGGATATCTCGCGCGTTAACTGTTGTCTTACGGAATTTGACATTTCAGTTCGCGAGCCAAGAGCACCACGCTTTTGGAATACACTTAAGTACTTTAACCCTTTTACCTTCCGTCCATAACTAAACCAGCTCTTTAAATCACCGCCATTTTTCAATGCTTTATATAAATCACTTGCATTCTTTCCCAAAGTAAGAATTGCTACGGCAATACCAACTACCGTGGCAATTAAGTCAAGCCAATTCATAGTTACTCCTTCGTAAGTTGAGTCATGTCTACACTGACAGCCTTACAGGCACTTTATCACCGGACATCACCCAACCCACACAGGTGTCAAACCATGAACAGCCGACAGCAAGCTACTCAATAGCCAAGTGTTTAACAATTCAACCGATCAAGTTATCGGTGCCAACACACCGGATATGCACCGAGCCTGATGAGGAGTACATCAGGTTCTCTAGGCATCTCAGCTCTTCTCGAACCCAATCTGCCAAAACCCCATATCGAGGAGTTTCATCTGCGGATAGATGAGGTCGCCGACCCGCATTCCACGCCGTGCTTCCTCAAGGCGGTCATTGTGCTCCTCGTAGAAGTCCACGAGCTTGAGGACGGAATTCGTGCTGTATTCCTGCGTCGTCACCTTGTATGTCGCAACGCCATCCTGAAAGAACCTGTCGTACGCGGGCACGCACCCGAGCGTTCCCATCAGGATTTTCGTGATGAGGACCGGGGATACAGAAGACGTAACCTTACGCCCTGCAACCTCGTTACGTATCGGCCGGAAATGCTCGGCGATGTCGTCGCACAGCTTCTCGAGACTGTCCTGAACCTTAGGGTCCCGCAGACCCACGCAAGCAACCCCAAACAGGCAGTCGTATTCGGGCTTGAGAATTTTTTCGACGATGGGCACAAGCACCTTGTAGTCCTTCTGCAGCAGGAAGGACGAGCCCCGATACATCCCCCAGCTCGCCAGGTAGAAAGCGAGGTGCAGGCTCAAATAGTCGTAATCCGGGGAGGGGCCGGTCCGCGCATCTCGAAACACGCGATAGCAATGCTCCCACGAGCGCGAGCGCCCATTCTCATCCCTGCGCGCATCGTCGTAGAAGGCCTGCGCAGCGTCGATCAACTCATGGATCGCGTCCATGTGCTCCCTCGCTTATCTGACCTTCAACATTGAAATCAGGGCCCGAGCGATGAACTCCGAACCACCCTTCTCTGTCGAATCATAATCACAGCTAATATCACCGCCGAGAAAACCCACGACGTATCGCACCGCATCCTCATAACGGGCGACTCCGCCTGAGACGCCGTCACAACTGGCGGAATGCATCTGGGCGGACCTAGTACCCCCGTGCCCACTCTCGGAGCGCCGCTTCGACAACCTCGGAAGCATTGTCGTACCCGTCGTAGGTTGCGCGCAGCATCGCCGCCTCGTACACGTCCTCGTCGATGTGCACCGTGACCTCGACGACCGGTACTCGAGAAGCGGCAAGCTCCACCGCGTCCCGCTTCTCACCCAGCCTCGACCCGACCGTGAAGCCGTTTTCTTCCGCCCACCGCCGGATTTCGGCGTTCTGTTCCGCCAAGCTCTTATCGTCTCGCTTCGTCATAGTCGTATGTGTACACGAGGGCGTGGTCCCTGTCCTCACGGAGGGCTGCCACCGCCTCCTCGACTTGATCCGATTGACGAGGCGCCTACCGCGCTCGGCCCTCATCGTCGCGTCTGTTCGATGGATACTCTCCGCCTTGAGGATAGGTCCGCACGGAGAGCGAGCGACACTGCCGCTACTCCCCTGTTCGGCGCAGGCTGCGGACCTCACATTGGGGCGTTTCACGTGAAACAACTGCCGGCCAGCGGGCACTCCCACCCCAGGAGCCTTCAACGCACGCCCGTTTATCCCACTCGGACACTTGACTGACGCGGCGCAAATTCGCGCCATTTTGCGCCCGATCGACATCTGCGTCCCGATAATGGTCCATAGTTTCACCTGTAGGTCGCACGCGTGCAGAGAGCACAGAAAGACATTTGACGAGTTCAAACAGGAGAAGCTCACAACGGATGCACATCTGTGCCGCCGATCATCATAAATCGGGCGAATGTGCGTGATGGTTGCGCAGCATTCTTAGTGTTTCGTGCTGGTTCTGCGCGTACCCTGAAACAGTAGGGCGCGCCTCCAACGACGGAGGTACGCCGCAGGGCACCTCACCGTGGAGGTTGAGAGATCATGATGGTTCCACCGCTGTCTGAGCGTCCCGTGACCGAGGAGGACGAGGAGCGCTTCCGCGAGGAATGCGCCCCGCGCAGGTACACGCTGCGGCGCAGATGGGCCGATTATCGCTCCGAGGCCAAAAGGACGCGCCCCAAGGGAGCCCGGGCGCGCGCCCAGGCCTGGCTGCACGTCGAACCCTTCTACTGGGTGATGCGTGTCGTCTACGTGTGTCTCGCCGCAGGCGCCGTCTTCGCCGTCTACATCAACGGGGTCGCCGAAGGCTGGTGGCACGCCTGGGGTGAAAAACCCAGCGTCGCAGCCACAGCCCCTACCACGCAGCCCGCGCCCGCACCATCACTGTCGAGCGAGGCGGCCATGTCGGGCGGCTATCAGATCGGCCCAGATGGAGTCCTCGTGCGCCCCGCCCAATACGCGGCGGACACCTACACGAAACCCGAACTCCCCGCCGAAGCCACAGAAAATACCGAACGAGGCGCAGAAGCAGCCGCAGAACACTACCTCGCACTCCTGATTTATTCTTGGAATACTGGCGACACTCAGCCACTAGCCGATATGTCTGACCCATCATCGAACTTTGCAAAGAACCACATTGCCAACACTCAAGAAATGTATACAAATGGCTGGTCATATGGAAACTCAGTAACAGTACAGGAGGTGCTTCGTCTTGAAGCAGTTTCATCGCAAGATGGAACGATTCCACCAAATACCGTCGGAGTTCGCTTTCGCGTCAGCGCAAATAATGGAACAAGGTGCAAGGGGCAGAGCATTATTGTTGACGATTCCGAACACAGTTCAACAATTACCTTATTCATGACGTGGAAAGATAACCGCTGGACAGAGGTACAAGGAAGCGCCATAGATCATGATGACGAATAAATTACGTATTTTCCTAGCAATCACCTCCACTTCATCTTCTTTACTAATTTTAAATTGCCTACCTGCGATAGCCCTCGCACCAAGTTCGGGTTTTGACGCCAACGGAATCGATAGGGATGTCAACACTGATATGTGGGAGGACGAGAACGAAGATAATCCTGGCACAGTAGGAAGCCCCTCTCGACCATCAGAAGATGACACGGGTTCACCTCGAGCGACTGAACCAACGACTACGAACAGCGTTTTGGACTTTGCGTTTGGCTACCATTGTGAACACCCAGTTTCCTACGATTCGGGTCATATGATGTTCCCAACCTACTGGAGATGCGACGATCCTCCTCCGTCCGCAGAAACGCCATCAGATCCTCCTTCAACCCAGAAGATTCTGCGTCACGCTGCTGCCACCATTCACGCGGATGGCGCAGGGATCTACAAGCGGCCCAAGAACGTCTCGTACACGAACAAGTACATTCCCACGCTCGTCTCAGTCACCAACCCGACCCAAACCCACACGGTTACCCTCTTCGGCCGCGAGGTCACAGTGACCTTCAAAGCCACCAATTACGAATGGGACTGGGGTGACGGCACCCCGCACACCATCACCGCCTACCAAGGAATGGCTTTCGAGAAGGGCATGAACCCCAACAAGGACCCCAGGCTGATCCGCCACTACTACACCCCACCCAACGGCTGGCGCTCACGCTTCGACGGACCCTACCCCAACGCCACCCGCACCATCACCCTGACCACCACCTGGGCCGGTACGGCCACCAACCCCTTCACCGGAGAAACCCAAACCATCAACGGCCTGGTCACCACCACAGAAACAACAGGCCCCTTCCCCCTCAACCACCTCATCGTCTCAAACACCGACACCTGGGAAGAAAAACAAGGCCACTAAACCGTCACCAGGTCACACACACCGCGCGCACAGGACGCGACGCAGCGGGGCCGCGCACGAGCAATCGTGCGCGGCCCCGGGCCCCTCAACGACATGGTGCCGCCACGAAGCACACCCGGATCACTGCCTCAAACGCCCACGCGCATCAAACACGTAGCGCTTGCCGTCAATCCAACGAGTCCCCGTCACCATGACGCCCGACGACGACAGGTAGTACCACGAGTCGCCCTCACGCAGCCAACCAACGCGCATCGCACCGCTGGACGGATCCAGGTAATACCAGGACGACCCCTCACGCAGCCACCCCGTCTTCATGGCCCCACTGGACGGGTCCAGGTAGTACCACGAGGGCCCCTCGCGCAGCCACCCGGTGCGCATAGCACCCGACGACGAGAAGTAGAACCACGTGCCGCCGACACGCACCCAGCCGATGCTCGCCGCCCCACTGGTGGGATCCAGGTAGTACCAGGAGCCGTGCACGCGCACCCACCCGTAGGCTTGCTCCCCCGTCGGGGGCGTGTAGTAGTACCAGTGGCCCCCCTCAGCGAACCAGCCGGTCACCACGTACCCGTGGGCGTCGAAACGATACACGGACCCGTTGATGCGCAACGACGTCGAGGCGGGGTACGTGCCGTCGGCGCGACGCCACCACCTGCCCAGCGGATTCGTCATCCACTGGCCGTCCCCGGCCTCGTCGGCGCCTCCCGGATCGGCGGTCACGGTGAACGTCACGCTCGCCGACGCATCATCGTCGGCGCGCGCGTCACTGTTGCGCCCCTGCGCCTCAACAGAGGCAACCAGGGACCCCGTCACCGGGGTCGGGCCACCCGAAGCGGACACGTCCACTCCGTCAGCGCGCAGCACGAGGTCGTCCCCCGTGAACGCACCACTGCCCGACGCGGACGCGACCTCGCGCCCATCCACCGCCAGGCGCGCCGACGTCACAGGACCACTCACCCGCACGCGCACGGACACGCGCCCGGAGACGCTCGCCCCCGCGAGCGCGCTCCACGTCGCGCCATCGGACGAATACTCGACCTGCCCGATCGTGGGACGAGGCTGATCCTTCAAGACGGCGTCGAGGGCGCTGGGCATGCCGGCACCGCGGTACTCGTGGTTCTCGTCGGGGGCCACCAGGCGATCCCAGTTCGCGGGATCACTGGCCTGCTTGCGTGCCAGTTCGAGAATCTGCGAGGCGTTCATGTCCGGGTGCACCTGGCGCAGGGTTGCGAGCACGCCAGCCACCAGGGGTGATGCCATCGACGTGCCGCTCGTCATCGCGTTCGCGTCCCCCGCCCACGAGGGCATGGGAGCATAAATGTCTTGCCCGGGCGCGGTGAAAGCGACGGTGCGTGCGCCCCAGTTCGACCACGAGGCCCGCTCCAGCGCACCCGCCTTCCCATCCGCGCCCTGGGTGCGAGCCAGGCCAGACACGGGGACGACGTTGTCGAGCATGGCGGGCGCGAGCACGCCCCCGTAGACTCGACGTTCCTGCGGCTTCCACGTGTCGTTGGGCGACTGGTCATCCAGCGACGGCGGGTTATCCAGGTCAAACCCGTTGTTTCCTGCCGCCACCACGTTGATGACATCGTGGGAGGCCGCATAGTTGATAGCGCGGCGCACCGACTCGAGGCCGGCCGCCTGCTCACCATCGCGGGGAAGCCAGTACATCCACGGGTCGAGGCGGAACGAACTATTCGTCACCGAAATACCGTGGTTCGCGGCCCACGCGAAACCACACACCACGTACTCCGGGTAGAAATAGCCGCCGTTCGCGGAGGCCACATTGATTGCGGCAATGCGCAGCGTCGGATTCACCCCGTCGGTGCCGTGCCCGTCGTGCTTGGCGGCTATCGCCCCGGCCACGGCAGTACCGTGCGTGGACGTCGTGCGCCTCCACGCCGACGGGTCGCGGCTCGCAATGCCGTTAAACGAGCAGGACACGGACTTGTCGGGATCCACCTGGCCCGCCAAGTCGGCGATAGTGTCGTCCACCCCCTGGTCGAGGATGCCAACCGTCACATCTCCACGCATGACATCCACGCTCTGAGCCTCCAGAGCCCCAAGCGCCTGCAGGTGCCACCCGTTCCCCGTCTGCGGGTCGGGCTTCCACCCCGCGTCCGCCTGGTCGCTCGAGGCCGCCGCGGCGTCCTCAACCGAGGTCACCCCCAGCGCACCCGTACTGCCCGGCGCAGCGGCCACCGCCTCGTTCGCAGCCACGCGCGCCTCGTAATCGAGAGGAACCATGGCCTCGTTGCCGCCGACCGGCACCTCGCGAGTCGGGCCGATCGAGTCAAACCGGATCCCCTCGCCGGCCAGGGCCTCGCCCAAATCGAAGGCGAACGTCGGGGACGCCGACTGCACGAAGAACGTACCAAACTCGGGGTACTGGCCCAGCGCCAGGCCCTTCAGGTTCGAGGCCCGGGCGAGAGCCCGCTGGAAGGTCGCGTGATCCGTGCCCTGCGCCAAGTTGACCGCGTAGTTGGCGGGCAGCTGAGCGCTCGTGCGCTCAGGTGACGTGATCCCAGGCAGGACAGGCTCCCCGGGACTCGGCTCCGCACCCGGATCCGGCTCCTGCGGCGTAGGCACCGCCGACGGGTCACGCGCCACCGTGAACGTCGCTTCGTGGAACTCGTCATCGTCGGCGCGCGGATCAGCGTTATTGCCGCTCGCGCTGACCTGGACGCGGGCGCGAACCCAGGCCTCGCCCTCGGGTATCAGGGAGGACAGGTCCACGCCCTCCAGCGTCACCGTCAACGCATCGTCGAGGAATTGTCCCGACCCCGCGCGGTCCACGCTGGCCAGCCCCGCAACATCCAGGTGCACATTCGTCACCGGAGAGGTCACCACAGTCTGAATATCCACCGGGCCCGCGGGCAGAACCGCGCCGTCCACGCTCGTCCAGCTGCCGCCGGCGACACGGTAGTTCACCATCATGATCGAGGGCCGAGGCTGGTCGCGCAGCACCGCGTCCAACGCGTCCGGGAACCCATAGCCGCGATACTCCTTGCCATCCTTCGGCGCGGACAACCGGTCGTAGTTCATCGCCGCCTGCTTACGCATCAGGTCCACGATCTGATCACCCGTCATCGTCGGATGCACCGACTTGATGAGCGCGGCGACACCCACCGCGTGCGGAGAAGCGAAAGACGTTCCGCCGCCGTTGGCGTAGTGCGCCGGCATCACGTCATTGGGGACCGTCGATTCAATATCGTCACCCGGCGCGGCGAAATCAATGCTCTTCCCGTAGTTCGAGAAGTCGGCACGCAAGTACACCTCGCGCATGCCTTCCGACACCACCCCCTGGCGGGCGACCGCACTGACCTGATTGACCCCCTCAATCATCTGGGGGACCATCACGCCGCGCTTCCCGCGCGTCGACGCCAGATCCGCACCATCGCGGGGAAGATCCTGGCCCGCCGGGTAATCATTGTCCGCATCGTCGTTGGCAGCAGCCGCAAAAATCGCGACCCCCTGACTACGAGCGAACGTAATCGCGCGCGTCGCCGCCTCCAAACCCGCCGCCTGCTCAGGGTCCGACGCATCCCAGTAGCGCCACGGGCCCATCACATACGAATTGTTCACGATATCCACGCCGTGATTAACGGCCCACGTGAACGCGCACGCCAACGCCTCCGGATAGGTGTGGCGCTGGGCGTCAGCGGCCTTGATCGACACGATCGTCGAATCGGGAGCGATGCCGTCAATACCGTAACCATTGTGGTTAGCGGCAATAATGCCGGCGACCATCGTGCCGTGAGAGTCATAGTCCTTCCACGCGCCATACTCCTGGTTAGGCATGCCATTCCACGCACACGACACCGAATGATGCGAATCCACGCGCCCTATCATGTCGGGATGGCGATCATCCACACCCGTGTCGATAACGCCCACAACGACGGGAGCATGCGGAACCGCCACCGCGGCGGCCTCGGCCGCCTGCATGGCGACGCTCCCCCAGTTCGTCAGCTGTTCGTACGCCCCTCCCGTGGGCGCAATGTCCTCATCCAACGTGGCCATATTCTCGGCGGCTACCGTTCCCGGTTCGTCACCGCTCTGAGGACCGCTCTGGCTGCCCGATTCGGGGGTGGGCTCCGCATCGGGGTCAAAGCCCTCGGGTGGCAGCTCCATGCGATCCGACTCGGGTAGCTCCTGCGTGCGCGTCGGACCAATCGAGTGGACGCCGACGCCTTCGCGGGCCAGATCCTGCGCCAGGTCCTGCGCGAACGTCGGCGAATTACTCTGCGCGAAGAACGTGCCATAACGTGGGTAGCCAGCCAGAATCGCGGCCTGATGATACGGCAAGCGGGCGACGGCCCGATTCATGGCATCCGTGCCGACGTCACTCAGGTTGATGGCATAGTTCATGTAGATGGCGCTCGCCCTGGCGGGCGCGATGATGCCGACGGGAGGATCATCGGCTCGAGTGGGTGGGGGTATCGTCACTGTTCCCATCGCGAAGGCTACGAGGGTGGCGATGCCGATGCGTGCAACGGTGCGGCGCATGGTTCCTCATCTTTCACTTGTCACTGTCACGCACACATCTTTGTGCGCGCAAAAACAATTATCAGCATGTTTGTCACCGGCCACATTCACTTGAAAAATCCCGCCGAAATACAAGGACAACGGCGCAGTCGCCAACCCCGCGAAAAGCCCCTCTCATACGAGGCCACGCACCTACCGCGCAGGCCACCCACTCCTCGAACGCGTCATCCCCGCGCGCAACGCACGAGGGGCCGCGCACGAAGAATCGTGCGCGGCCCCTCACCACCTCAACCGGAGAAGAAACCCCGGCCTCGTGACGCCTACTCCTGGAGGCGACCCGACTGATCGAACACGTAGCGCGTGCCGTCAATCCAGCGCACCCCGGTCACCATCGCCCCGGAGGAGGACAGGTAGTACCAGGAACCGCCGTCCTTCACCCAGCCGATGCTCATCGCGCCGGAGGGGGCGAAGAAATACCAGGATGAGCCGACGCGCGCCCAGCCCGTGGCCATCGCGCCGGAGTCAGCCAGGTAGTACCAGGTGGAACCCTCACGCATCCAGCCGGTGCGCATGGCACCCGAGGACGCCAGGTAGTACCAGGTGTCGCGCACCTTGGTCCACCCGCTGGCCATCTCTCCGCTGATGGGATCCAGGTAGTACCAGGTCCCATGCACCTTCACCCAGCCCGCAGCCTGGCCGCCGGAGGGACCGTAGTAGAACCAGTGGCCTCCCTCGCTGACCCAGCCGGTCACCATGTAGCCGCGCGCGTCGAAGCGGTAGATCGCCCCGTCAATGCGCAGCTGCGTCGAGGTCGGGTACGTGCCGTCCTCGTAGCGCCACCACCAGCCAAACGCGCCGGAGACCCAGCGGCCCGAGCGGGCCTCGTCGGGGCCGACCTGGTCGGGGCTGACCGTGAAGGGAACCTGAAGGGTCGCATCGTCGTCGGCGCGGGCGTCGTTGTTGCGGCCCATGGCCTCGACCGTGACCGTCGCGGCACCCGCGAAGCGTCCCGTCCCATTCGGGTGGGAGACGTCCACGCCGTCGGCCTGCAGCGTCACCGAGTTACCCTCGAAGGCGCCGTTGCCCGCGCCGGTCGCGACCTCACGCTCACCGACGAGGAGTCGCGCCGAGGTCACCGGACCGGTCACCGTCACGCGGATGGAGACGCGCCCGGCGACACTCTCCCCCGCCAGCGGCTGCCACGTGGTGCCATCCGTCGAGTACTCGACGCTACCGATGACGGGCTTCGCCTGATCCTTGAGCACCGCGTCCAGGGCGTTGGGCAGGCCCGCACCCCGGTACTCGTGGCCTTCCATGGGCTTCAGGCGGTTCCAGTTCGCCGGATCGCCCGCCTGCTTCTTCGCCAGGGCAATGATCTGCTCGGCGTTCATCTCCGGGTGGACCTGGCGCAGCGTCGCGATGACGGCGGCCGCCAGGGGCGACGCCTGCGACGTGCCGTACAGGTTGCCGTAGGCCTTGCCGTACCAGCTCGTCAGCGGAGCGTAAATCTTCGCGCCGGGGGCAGCGAAGTCGATGCTGTTCGCACCCCAGTTTGACCAGGACGTCGGCTCGAGCACACCGGTGGCGGGGTCAGCGCCCTCGGGCAGCTGCAGGGCGGACACGGCGAGCGTGCCGCGCAGCATCGACGGCATGTAGACGCCGCCCTTCACGTCGCGCTCATACGCGCCCCAGGTGTCGCCCGGCGACGAATCGTCGGTGGCAGGCGGGTTATCCAGGTCCGTCGTCCAGTTGCCGGCGGCCACCACGTTGATGACATCCTTCGAGGTCGCGTAGTCGACTGCGCGCTGCACGGCCTCCAGGCCGGCGGCCTGCTCGGGGTCGTTCGGCATCCAGTACTTCCACGGGTTGACGTAGTACGAGCCGTTGGTGACGGAAATGCCGTGGTCGGCGGCCCACACGAAGCCGCACGCGATGTACTCGGGGTAGAAGAAACCACCGTTGCGCGAGGCCACGTTGATCGCGGCGATGCGCAGGGTCGGGTTCACGCCGTCCACGCCCACGCCGTCGTGCTTCGCGGCGATCGAGCCGGCCACGTGCGTGCCGTGGGTCGCGTCGTCCCAGCGCCACGCGTCGGGGTCGCGGTTGGGCACGCCGTTGACGTTGCAGGCCACGGACTTGTCGTAGTCGACCTGTCCGGCCAGGTCCGGCACGGTGTCATCCACGGACTGGTCCATGATGCCCACCGTCACGGGTGCACGCATGACGTCCGCGTCCTGCGCCTCAAGGGCGTGCAGGGCCTGGAGGTGCCATCCGTTGCCCGTCTGCGGGTCAGGGGTCAGGGTCGCATCCTGATCGCTCTGAGCTCCCTGAGCGCCCTCGGAGTGGGGTGCGGCCGCGAGCGCCGCGTCCGCCGCGACTCGGGTCTCGTAGGGGACGGGGACCACGGCCTCGTTGCCGCCGACGGGTGCCTGGCGGGTCGGGCCGATCGAGTCGTAGCTGATGCCTTCCTTCACGAGCGCGGCGCCCAGGTCGGGCGAGAAGGTGGGCGAGGCGGCCTGCACGAAGAACGTGCCGAAGGCCGGGTACTGGGACAGGACCAGGCCGCCCAGGAACGAGGCCTGGGCCGCGGCGCGCTGGAAGGTGGCGTTATCGATGCCCTTGGGCAGGTTGACCGCGTAGTTGGCGGGCAGCTGCTCGGCGGCGCGCGCGGGGGCGGTGATGCCAGCCTTGGCGGGGCCAGCGGGCGCGGGCGTTGTGTCGGGCGCGGGCGTCGGCTGCGCCGCGGCGTTCGGGTCGCGCGAGACGGTGAAGACGGCCTCGCGGCCCGTGTCGTCGTCGGCCTGGCGGTCGAAGTTGATGCCGGTGGCGCTCACCTGGACGCGCGCGGTCACGGAGTCGGTGCCCTCGGGCAGGAGTGAGGAGAGGTCAACGTTTTCAGCGGACACGCCGACGGCTGAGTCACCGTACTTGCCCGAACCGTCGCGGTCGACGCTGGTCAGGGAGGCGACATCCATGTGCAGGTGGCTGATCGGTGCGTTGGCCTCGGTGTAGAAGGTGACGGGGCCGGCGGGCAGGGTCGCTCCATCCAGGTCCTTCCATTCCCCCTTGCCGACCCGGTACTGGAGGGTCGTCACGGTGGGCTGGGGCTGATCGCGGCGCATGGTGGTCAGCGCGTTGATGAAACCGTAGCCGCGGTATTCCTTGCCGTCCTCGGGCTCCTGCAGGCGCGTGTATTCCATGGCGGCCTGCTTGCGCATGAGGTCGGTGATCTGCTTG
>USPB01000039.1 GCA_900556405.1 uncultured Actinomyces sp. | reverse complement strand
CCGACCGAATCACCCCCTACCTCTAACCCCCATACACAGAAAAATTGACAGGCTCTCGGGCAATGTCCCGAATAGAAAGCCCCTCGACGCGCCATCCGAAGATGAGCATGCGTTCCTTGAGCGACAAGAACCGTTTACTGACCCGATGAGGTTGGCACTTCATATACAGACGGTACCAATGAGCCTGAGGAGCAATACTAGCTCGCTCACACCGTCCACTTGACCGAGTCCGGCCATTACGCCAGACCTTACCCGTCCGCTTCGAAACCCCAACAGCATGAGCAGCCTGCGTGAAGTTCAAACCATCAGCCAAAGCCCGTACATACTCCCGATGCCGAGCCTGACACGCCTCCCAACGGGAGGGGTACTCAACCCCCTGAAAAACACGACCAACACCAGCCACAATGAACTCCTTCACCAAGATCCGTTGCAACCACCACTAGAACCTAGACTTTGATGCGGATCGCGTCCAGGTAGATCACCGGGTAGAACGCTTCTAAGAGGCAGTGCTGCCACTCCAAGAGAGGATGTCTGAAGCATCTGGCGTTCCAGGTCCGACCTGCTGGCGCACGCCCTCAGGTCACCTATCTCCCCCAGACGAGCCCCACGATGCCGCGCGCGTAAAAGTCGTCCCACATGGATGCGCGGTGGCCCGGCGCGTAGAGCCAGTGGCGCACGGTCTGCACGCCGTCATCCCCGAGAGCAGATGCCTGCATTGTCGCTTCCTTGCCAAGCGCGGCCATAAGTACCGGCTATCCGTCGTCATGGCCGCACACTACCACCGCATGACCGGCGACATGCTTCACGCTCGCACTCGCTCAAGGCCAAAGCCAGGCCACGCTCTCGCGCGACCCGGCCACCGCCTCGTCAGGCCCCTCACCTCAGGCGATTTCCACCATCGCAAGCGGAACGATTCCACTCAACGTATCCCCCAGCGCATCTTCGGCACGGTCGAGCTCGTAGCGCATCTGCAGGTTCATCCAGAATCCCGGGGTCGTACCGAAGTAGCGGGAAAGCCGCATCGCGATATCGACCGTAATTCCCCGCTTCCCATGGACGATTTCGTTGATACGACGGGGCGGCACACCGATAGCGACAGCGAGCTTATGCTGTATGCTGTGTAATTCCGAACCCCTCAACGAAGTCCTCCATGAGAACCTCGCCCGGGTGAATCGGAGCAATTTCAGTGATAGTCAACGATCTCAACCCCTTCTGGACCAGCTTCGCCCAGGCCGTCACGCATCAGGACTGCATTCACCACGAGCGGCGAGGGTCTGTCCGAACGAGCGAGCGCACTCGATTGCCCTGCATCGCAAGATCAGGCAGCTTCGGATCTATCAATGCAAGAATGCCAAGCATGTCCCGCAGCCGCCAATGGATGTCGACGGACAACAAGTTCTCATGATGAGCCACACGATTCCTCAGCTTCCTCACTCGATCGAGCTGATCAGCCAGCCTCTCACGGCCCAAGTCGGAAGGGTCCGCATAGGGAAACGCATCCGACAAACATTCTTGCCACAACTGTTGACACTGCTGAGGCTGATTCCAAACCCTCGGCTTAATGAGATAGACCCAGGTTCCGAACATAAAATGCGACACAACATCATCGTGCGTGACGGCTGCCAAACGACGCGGATGAGTCTTTGGACGCAAGCGTGATTGCTCGCGTGCAAAATTCTGGGCGACCGCAAGGCTCTTGTGGGTGACAAGGTCGTACAACAAGGGCGCCGCCCCCTTACCTAGCGCCCAATCCATCCTGTATTCAGGCCCCTGTTGATCATTCCACACCCGGAGCTTGCGATCCATTGAGTTTCGCAAACCAACCTCAACAAACGCGATAGTCGAAAACAACGCCCCCGCGAGATCCGTAACCCACAAGTAAAGTTCACAAGCACGCTCGTCATCTCCATCCGCTTCCTGGAGGTATGGAGCAAGCCTTGCCGCACCAGCTAGGTCTAAGATCACACTTCCCTCTACCACACTTTAATGTTATCGTATTGATAATCGCGTTGGGCTTGGACCAACGCAGTCTACTATGGGGATCCTCGCCATCACGGCGAGGATCCCTTGGTATTCTAAGAGCATCGCACACTTCGTCACGCAGACAGACCTGCTACTCTCGCCATAAGCAAGCGACCGGGCCACGCCCCCGGGCGATCCGGCCACTGCCTCGTCGGGGGCCCCTACCTCACTCAAAATCAGCCAACACGCCCACGTCACGCGCGGCCTGGCGCAAACGCTTATCACGCGTCCACAGCGACACACCGGGAGTTACGACAGCACTCGCCAGAAGTGCAGCATCGACGGCGCTGAGGCCTTTGCCCCACAGGTACCGTTCCTCGACGAGATGACGCACGCCTGTGTCATCGACATTACGAACGATCAGCAAGCGCTCAAGCGCTTTCAGAAAGACCGAGCGATCCTTGAGATTCCCCAGCGCAAGTTCAGTGATGGCACTCTGATGTACGCACACCTGGTCTCTCTCTCGAGTAGATCAACCAGAAGCGGCTCGGTTTTCCGCAGGTGATCGATCCAGATGTTCGTGTCAACGAGGACTCTCATGCGCGCTCTCGACTCCGAGGCGCGGCCTCCGCCACCGGATCACTGCCGCCGAGCGCGCCGAGCTGCCGTCCACTTTCGATGCGAACCAGAAGCTCGATAGCGCGCCGAATCAGCGCTACATGGTCATCCATTCCGGTGAGGGCAGCAGCGCGCGTAAGCGACTCGTCGTCAACGTCAATTATCAATCGCATAGCATCCTCCAGAGCCAGGGTAAGGCTGATCTCCACAACTGGAGATGTACCGAGCAGAACCTGTCCGCGCGCATTCATTACCTCTAACAGCAAATCAGTGCCACGCCCACACAAGCCAGCCACGGCCTCGTCGTGAAGAAAGTTCTCGTGACCTCGTATCACCATTTGTCGCACGTCGGTGACACATCTCATTTAACGAGGTCACAGCAGTTTTTCAACCGACAGCATCCGACAAACCACGCAAGAATGGTTACGGGGAGCAATGCCAGAGCGATCAGCAGGGCACACAAGCTGATCGCAGTGCCTACGACGACACGTCACTGACCCGTTGCTTGAGCCGCGCATCACCCAGCGGCCCCCACCTCCGATTCAATGAAAGAGGCTCACATGAGCGAGAACAACGACAGCGCTGACCAGGACAAGACTCCCGAGGGCCCCCTCCAGACCGACCACGGCACGACCACCATCGAGGAAAACGTCGTCGCTAAGATCGCTGGCATGGCCGCCCGCCAGGTGCCCGGCGTGTACGGCATGGGCAACGCCGTGCGCCGCGCCTTCAGCGCCGTAACTGACCGCATCCCCACCACCCAGACCAACGTCACCGGCGGCATCACCGTCCACAAGGGCGAAACCCAGACCGCTATTGATGTCACCGTCGTCGTCGAGTACGGCTACTCCATCATCAACGTCTGTAACGACATTCGCAGCAACATCATCGACCAGATCGAAGGAACCACCGGCCTGGAGGTCGTCGAGGTCAACATCGACGTCACCGACGTCCACCTGCCCGAGGAGGAAACAACCAACTCCGCCTCAACCGATCTGAAGTAGTCGACCTCGACGCCTGGATCTAAGGAATTCTCATGAAGACAACGCACCTGGCTCTCCTGGTGGGCCTGTTCATGGGGGCCGTTCTCGCGTTCGGTTCCTTCGCCAGCTTCGTCCTCGTTGCCCTGTGTGGCGTCGTCGGATGGGTAGTGGGCCTCTATCTGGAGGGCCGGGTCGATGTCCAACGTATCCTCGATTGGCGAAAGAGGTGACGAGCGTGGCCGCGCCTGACTCCGCGCTCACGCAGTCGAAGCCGTCGCGCGAGAAGGAATACTCCTTGACGCAGCGTGGCACCACGACTATTCCGGACAATGTCGTCGCCCGAATCGCCGCTCAAGCCGCGTTTGAATTTGCCGCCGTCGGCTCGAACGCAGGTGGAGTCCTCGGGATTGGCTCACGCCGAAACTTCGGGTCTCGGCCCGAGGCCGCGTGCCAACTCTATGGGCAGCGCGCGATCCTCCATCTGGACCTCGGCCTCGTCTTCCCCACCCCCTTGTCCTCCACTATCGAGGACCTGCGCGCACACGTGAGCGGTCGCGTCGAAAAGCTGTGTGGGGTACGTGTCGCCAAGATGTCCATCAACATTTCGTGGCTCAACCCAAGCAATCACGTCAGGAGGAGCCTGAGATGAGAGCACCCGTACCGGCGCTCATTTATCGACCGACCCGGAGCGCATCTGCCACCGTCTTAGCATTGCTGCTCCTCATCGTCGGCGGATTCGGCACATGGCTGACGGGATACCGCCTCCTCACGGGGGCCTGGCCGCAGCGCACCGTCACCACGCTCGACGCGGTCGGCACGGTGTCTTTCAGCTCCATCGCAGCACTTATTACTGCCGGAATCGCAGCCGTATGCGGCCTGTTGATGCTTGTCGCAGCACTATGGCCTGGCCGCCCCAAGCACGTCGCTTTTCTTCCCGACGATATCCCCGGGCAGACGGCACTTCACCGTTCTGACCTGGCAATCCTCGTGAAGAGGCACGTCGAACAGCTCGCCACGATTCGGTCCGCTTCCGCCACCGTGCGCAGGTCACGAGTCGACGTTGTCGTCTTCAGCGACGCGGACGACTTAGACGCTGTGCGCGAAGCCGCGTCCAAGAAGGCCGACGAGGCCCTGGAGGTTTTCAACCCCGAGGGCATCACCCGCAGCCGTATCCGCGCCAAGCGCGTGAGCTGAAAGAGAACCGATTATGCGTTCAGTTTCTGCCACTCTCAACAGGGTTCTCCTGGCATTCTTCGGGCTGCTTATCGTCTGCGCGTCCGCCTGGTTCCTCGCGTCCGGCCTCGACGCTGGCCACCATCTGCCCGGCATTTCCGCGTACCTTGCCGCGGCACAGGACCACATCGGGGCGATTCTTTCACCTCGCGCCCACTGGCTCGTGCCGTGCGGTGTGCTGGCATCCGCGCTCGCCTTCGTCACCGGTCTGTTCCTGCTCCTCATGCAGGTGCCGCGCAGACCCGCGAATTCTCGGCTCAGGCTCAGCGGCTCCGATGGATCCCTGCTGGCGACTCTTTCTCCGGAGGTCCTATCGCAGGCCCTCTCCGAGCGCGTTCAGGACCAGCCCGGCGTCGAACGATGCACTGTCTTCGTCACCGGCTCCCCGAGCAAGCTCTGGGTTCAGGCGGACACGAGCATCGCGCCGGACTGCGAAGTCGAGTGGACCGTGCCCGAGCTTCGGAAGCTGCTGAACGAGGACGTGGCTACGTCTCTGGGGATGCCTCCCAAGCAGGTCGATGTCCTCGTACGACTAGTGCGCTCTGTGAGTTCGAAATCAACATCGAAGGCCGTCACGGGCCAGCCGTCGCCGGCAATCACTGGAACGGACACAGGCGCGTGAGACGTGGGGCAGGGCGGGCGTCGCCTTGCCCCACGTTTGTCGTAGGCAGGGCACCCACATTCACGAGGCCGGGGCTGGGCCAGACACTAAAGCCGGGCCACACCCTCGCGCGACCCGACCACAACCTCGTCAGAGTTCCTCTATCTCACTCGAAGTCTGCCAACACGCCCACGTCGCACGCCGCCTGACGTAGGCGCTTATCGCGCGTCCACAGCGACACGCCGGGGGTCACGACGACGCTCGCCAGGAGCGCTGCGTCGACAGCACTGAGCCCCCTGCCCCATAGCCGCCGCTCCTCAACGAGGTGCCGCACGCCGTGGTCGTCGACGTTGCGAACGATCATGAGGCGCTCGAGCGCTTTCAAAAACATCGAGCGATCCTTGAGATTCCCCAACGCGAGCTCGTTGATGACGCTCTGATGCACACACCTGGTCTCTCTCGAGCAGATCAACCAGAACAGGCCACACCCGCGTCGACCCACGCGGCTACAAGTCCTTCGGCAAGCGCCTGTCCCGCAAGATCGTCTGCGGCGACTGCGGACGACCGTTCGGCCACAAGACCGGCTCTTCATAATTGAGGGTGTGGTTGGGGTCTGAATCCTCCTGTTTCGAGGAGGCAGCGGGCGATGTAGTTGGTGAGGTTGCGCAAGTCCGAGTGCGGATCCGTGTAGGTGTTCGAGGCGTCCGTTGATTGCTTCGGTAGGACCGCCTGTGGTGTGGGGATGATCGAAGTAGGCCAGGATGTCCCGGGCTCGGCGTTTGAGCGTTCTTCCCCAGTGTGATGAGTGCGGTCAGGCCCCTCGGTACGCGCGTGGAGGTCAGTGTGTTGATTTCGGCTTCCATCAAAGCCTTGCCCGCGCTCGTATCGGGCGCACGGTAGGCATCAATGATGTTCTGATAGACGCTCCACGTGGCCTCAAGGGCGACGTGCTCCTCGCTGGAAAACAGGTCGGCTAGCTGGTGTTGCTGGCGTGGGGTGAGTAGGCAAGATCTGGTGTGCAAGCATCCTGCGGGCCTTGTACAGGGGATCCGTGGCCCGCCCGCGCCGGTGGTGGAGTTCTTGCCCGATGCGCCTGCGACACTCATCGAGAGCATCACCGGCCAGGTGCACGACGTGGAAGGGATCCATAACTGCCCTTGCATCGGGGAGTTCTTCAGCGGCTGCGCTTTTGAACCCGGTGAATCCATCCATCGCGACGATCTCAATGCGTTCGCGCCACGTGTCAGGGCGGGAGGCCAGCCAGGTTTTGAAAACCTGCTTGGAGCGGCCCGGGACCATGTCCAGGAGCCGGGAGGGACCGCGACGGTCTCGTACGGGAGTGACGTCCAAGATGACGGTGACGTATTTGTCGCCGTAGGGGGTGTGGCGCCACACGTGTTCATCCACGCCAATGACACGCACGCCTTCACACCGTGCTGGATCATTGATCAGCAGGCGCGCCCCTTCAGCCAGGACAGCAGTATTGGCGGCTCTTCCAGGACACACCGAGGGCCTGGGCGACGCGCGCCACCGTCAGATGGTGGACCACCAGGCCCGTCAGCGCCCAGCGCACCGCCGCACGCGAGAGCTTCGCGCGCGGATCGGCCGCTTGGCTCATGTCTTGGCGCCACACGTGAGCACACGTCTCGCACCGGTAGCGGCGCACGCTCACATGCAAGATCGTGGGACGCCACCCGCAGGGCTCGTGAGCTAAGCGCCTGACCACCGTGTCACGAGAAATGCCCTGGCACCCGCAGCGTCGACACCACCGGTCCTCACCCGTAATACGGCACGCCAACACTGCATGGTCTGGCAACATGCGCTGGCCCGTCACTTCCAGGCCCAGGTCATCCAGGCGCGTGAACACGCTCAGATCAGGGCGATCAAAGATAGTATTGGCCATGTCGAGGTCTTTCAGATGGACGGTGTAGGAACCCCCATCATCGGAAGACCTCGACCCCTACCCAGCCACGACACGCCCAACCCCGCCCACAACACCTACACCCTCAAATGCGAAGAGCCACAAAAGTCCCTGCAGATCAGTCGCTGGCGCTTCCTTCGCCGCGCAGCTCGTCGAGCATGCCCGCCGTGAGGATGCCCGAGGGCAGGGCAACGACGGCGACGCCCATGAGCGAGGAGATCATGGCGATGGCACGCCCCACGTCGGAGGTGGGGTAGAGGTCGCCGTAGCCGACGGTCGTCAGGGAGACGACCGCCCAGTACACGGCATCGAAGAAGGTGTTGAAGGTTTCCGGCTCGACGTTAAAGATGGCGAGGGCGCTGACGAGGATGTAGCCGATGGCCAGGCCGAGGACGGCGAGCAGCGCCTCCCTCTCTTTCTCGAACACGGCGGCGATGACGGAGGCGCTCTTCGAGTAGCGAATGAGCTTGAACGTCCGCAGGGCCCGAAACAGGCGGAGGACTCGCAGCGTGCGCGGCGCGTCGTTGAGGGCATTGAAGACTGGCAGGATCGACAGCAGGTCGATGACGGCCATGGGGGTGAAGGGATAGATCAGGAACGACAATGCGCCCTTGCCGAGCTTCAGATCCGCCGTCGCCCATCGTGCCAGGTAGTCGGCGATGAACACGAGGACGCAGGCGTACTCGATTGTCTCGAGGACGGGGCTGGATTCCTTGAAGCACAGGGGAAGGAGGCTGGCGATAATGAGCACGGTCATGACGTGCCCGCACCACATCGCCGCTCCCCCATCACCATCCAGCAGAGAGTAGAGACGTTTCCGCACCTTTAACACTCCTCATCGATATGCGCGTCACGCGCCGGGAAAACGCACCCACGACTGGGCACTGACTTGCGTCGAGCGAGGGCCCCGGAGCTTGCCACTCGCCGATACCACGCACTGTAGCACCGCGCCGAGTCCCGCCGACCACGCCCCACACACAGTTGTGGGCCGCTCACAAACAGCACAAGAACGCCTATCTCGTCAAAAACTCAACGAGTTTCCCCTCACAAACACCATACATATCAATTATTTACGCGTAAGGTAGTGGGCATGGCAACAGATACATGCACGCTGTTCGCGACACTGATCGACACGGAAGTTCGCGCTTGGAGCGCCGTTGAATCCGCCCTCTCCGAGGCCGGAAACGCGCTGACACTCGGCCGCTTCCTAGTCCTGCGCACGGTCCGAGACACCCCCGCGTGTCGCATCCAGGAGGTCGCGGCGAGCCAGGGGATCACCCTGGGAGCGGCCTCGCGCCTCGTCGATCGCCTCCACCGCGACGGACTGCTGCACCGCACCCCGTGCGAGCACGACCGGCGCGCGACCATCCTGACGGTGACGGACCGGGGCCTGGCACACCTCGAGGAGGCCTGCGCGGTCGTCGAGAAGGAGCAGGAGCGCCTCTTCGCCCCACTCTCCACAGCCCAGCGCGAGGAGCTGACGCGCTGCCTCGCGCTCATCGCCGAGGCTGCCAAGGAGCGCGCATGATTCGCTTCGACCACGTCTCCAAGACCTACCCGGGCGGCACACGCGCCGTCGAGGACTTCTCCCTCACCGTCGAGCAGGGTTCCACGACCGTCTTCCTGGGCACCTCGGGCTGCGGCAAGACGACGCTCATGCGGATGGTGAACGCGATGGTCACCCCGACCTCGGGCAGGGTGTTCGTACGAGACCAGGACGTCGCAGGCGAGGATCCCGTGCGCCTGCGCCGCTCGATCGGCTACGTCCTACAGGAGGGCGGACTCTTCCCCCACCGAAGCATTGCCGACAATATCGCGACCGTCCCGCGCCTGGAGGGCGCCACGAAGCATGCCTCCCGCGAGCGCGCGCTCGAGCTCCTCGAGCTGGTGGGCCTGGATCGCGAGATGGCCGATCGCTACCCCGCCCAGCTGTCGGGCGGCCAGCGTCAGCGCGTGGGCGTTGCCCGGGCGCTGGCCAATCGCGCGGACATCCTGCTGATGGACGAGCCCTTTGGCGCGCTGGATCCGATCGTGCGCGCGGAGCTACAGCGCGAGCTGAAGGAGATCCAGCGGGCCCTGGGCACGACGATCCTCTTCGTGACGCACGACGTGGACGAGGCGTTCACGTTGGGCGACCAGGTTGCCGTCCTCTCGACGGGTGGCCACATCGAGCAGGTGGGGACGCCCACCGAGCTGCTCTCCTCTCCCGCCTCGCCCTTCGTTGCGGAGTTCGTCGGAGCCTCGCGCGCGGCACGCCCGGTGCGCGTCGCCGGGCCGGGCGGCCTGGTTGTCGACGACGCCGGCACCCCCGTGGGCACGCTGACGACCGACGAGGCCGGGGAGCGTCCGTGACCTGGCTGTCCTCCAACTGGGGGCTCATTGGCTCCCTGACTCTTGCTCACCTGTGGATCGCCCTCCCAGCGATCGCGCTGTCGGTGCTGATTTCCGTGCCGATCGCGCGCTGGGCGGCGTTCTCGCGCCGCGGCGGCTGGGTCCTGTCGGCGCTATCGGCGCTGTACGCGGTGCCGTCGCTCCCTCTCCTGATTGTCATTCCGGTGATCGTGGGGGTTGCGCTGCGCTCGCCCGCCAACATGGTGATTGTCCTGACGCTCTACGGCGTGGCGGTGCTGGTGCGCCAGGTCGCAGAGGGCTTCCGCGCGATTCCGCGCGCGACCCTGCAGGCGGCGAACGCATGCGGCTATTCCCTGCCCAGGCGCTTCGTCGAGGTGGAGCTGCCCCTGGCGACGCCCGTCATCGTCGCGGGCACGCGCGTGGTTGCCACGTCGACCGTGTCGCTCGTGACGGTGGGCGCGTTTATCGGGGTGCGCTCGCTGGGCACGCTGTTTACTGACGGTTTTCAGCGCGGAATCATCGCCGAGGTCGTGGCCGGCTTGGTCGCGACGGTCCTCCTTGCGCTCGTCATCGATGCGCTGATCCAGGGAATCGGTTGGGCACTCACCCCGTGGACGAGGAGGGGGCTGGCATGAGCATCCTTCTTGAAGCACTGGCGTGGCTGGCTGTCCCCTCGCACTGGCTGGGCACCTCCGGGATCCTCGTGCGGGCCGCGCAGCACCTGGGCCTCACACTCCTGATCGTGGCACTCGCGGCCCTGATCGCGCTGCCGCTCGGCACGTGGATCGGGCATACGGGCAGGGGCCGCTGGCTGGTGAGCGCGACGGCCGGGGCCCGCGCGGTTCCGACACTCGGCGTCCTGACGCTGGCCGGCCTGTGGCTGGGCATCGGTCTGGCGGCCCCGACGCTGGCGCTCTTGATTCTGGCGATCCCGCCGCTCCTGTCGGCGACCTACTCGGGCATTGCCTCGACGCCGCGGGCGACTGTGGACGCGGCGCGAGCAATTGGCCTGACCGAACCCCAGGTGCTCACGCAGGTCGAGGCCCCGCACGCGGCCGGCCTCGTGGCGGCGGGCGTGCGCTCGGCAACCCTCCAGGTGATCGCGACGACAACACTGGCGGCCTACACGGCAAACTACGGCCTCGGCCGTTTCCTCTACGAGGGACTGAAAACCCGCGACTACGCGGAGATGATCGGCGGCGCGATCATCGTCGTCGCCCTCGCGCTGGCGACCGACGCGCTCCTGGCCCTGGTGGCACAACGCCTTCGCGCCCGCACCCACTCTTTTGCAGACGATGAGAACAACTCACTCAAGGAGACACTATGACACGCACGATGATCACAATGGCTGCCGTCGCGGCTTCCGCCCTGGCGCTAGCCGCCTGCGGTTCGACGGAGTCGGTCGGCGGCAACGCGAGCACCGAAAGTTCGGGAAATGGCAAGACGACGCTCGTCGTGGGGTCGCAGGACTACTACTCCAACGAGATCATCGCCGAGGCCTACGCGCAGGCCCTCGAGGGTGCCGGGTTTGCGGTCGACCGCCAGATGCGGATCGGCCAGCGCGAGGTCTACATGCCCGAGCTCGAGGCCGGGTCGATCGACGTCTTCCCCGAGTACACGGGCAACCTGCTGCAGTACCTGGATCCCGATGCGACCGCACGCTCCTCCGACGAGGTGTACGACGCGCTGCGCACCGTGCTCCCCTCGGGCCTGCGCGCCCTCGAGCAGGCTGGCGCAACCGACCAGGATTCCTACGTAGTGACGTCCGACTTCGCGCAAGCCCACTCGCTGACGTCGATCGGCGACCTCGCGAACGCGGGCACGCTGACGCTGGGCGGTAATTCGGAGCTGCGCACGCGCCCCTACGGCCCGACCGGACTGAAGGACCTCTACGGAGTGACCGTCAACTTCACCCCGATCGAGGATTCGGGCGGCCCGCTCACCGTCAAGGCCCTGAAGGACGGCGACATCCAGCTCGCGAACATCTACTCGTCCGACCCGGCGCTCGCGGACGGAACGCTGACGGTCCTGACGGACCCGAAGGGCCTGTTCCTGGCCTCGCACGTGGTGCCCCTGGCCTCGTCGCGGGTCAACGACGACGCGACCGCGGTCATCAATCGGGTGAGCGAGGCGCTGGACGCGCAGGATCTCATCGAGATGAACCGGGAGTCGACGGTCGAGCAGAAGTCCGCCCCTCAGATCGCCCACGACTGGCTGATCTCGGAGGGTCTGCTCTCCTGAGTGTTCTTTGATGGACGAGGCCGGGGCCGGGTGTGTGCGCACGCTCAGCCCCGGCCTCGTCGTATGAATACTTGATCACACCCCGCACGCTTTTGTGTGACTCACACCATCATTTGACCTGCTTTTTACATTTGTAACCAAAATGTAATGCGCACATGATGGACATCTTTCGTACCTTCCATGTCCCAGGGGTTAATCTCAGACCATACCTGAGGGCACCGCCCCCAGTTCCACCCATCAACCAGGAGGAAGAATCCATGAACCTGAAGAAGGCATGGCTCGTCATC
>USPB01000038.1 GCA_900556405.1 uncultured Actinomyces sp. | reverse complement strand
GGTTGATGCCGGCAGCCGCGTACGCGTACTTGACCAGGCCGGAGCAGTCGAGGCCCGCGAGGGACTCGCCACCGTAGACGTAGGGGATGCCGGTCAGGCCCAGGGCGACGGACACGATGTCCGAACCCGCGGCGTTCACGGCGGCCTGGCGAGCGGAGGTATCGCTCGAGGTGGCGTCGGCACGCGACTCCGAGCGGGAAGCAGCGGAATCGGAATGTTCGGCGGCCGGGGTGGCGGCAGCCGGTGCCGGTGCGGGAGCCTCGGCGGTAGCGGACGCGGTCGCGTCCTCTTCGGCGGTCCACGCGATGTCCGGAACCTCAACCGTGGTCACATCATCAACGGCGACGGTCGTGGTGTTCAGGTCCGCGCTCTGCGGCTCAGACTGAGGGGTCGCCGGGGCGGCGTTCGCAACGCCGGCGGCGATCGCGGTCAGCGCAACACCGGCTGCCGATGCGAAGGCGATCGGACGAGCTGCGGCGGAGGCGTTGAGGCCCTCGACCATGGTGTCGGTCAGCGGGCGACGTGCCAGGCGGTGACGCGGAGCAGGCTTAGAAGTCTTCACTCATGTTCTCCCTGTTTCCCTGCGAGGTTAGCTGTCGGGTTCGGACGGGAGGTCCGGCTCGGCTGGCGAGCTTCACCCCAAGGCTCCGAGGAGCCGCGGTCGGGTTCCCCGCGTGAGACGAAATTTCCGCTCTATCCGTCGTCTCACTTCGGGTGCCGGATAGGCGGGTGGTCTGATGACCGGTATTCACTATACCCTGACCACCCGGCCAATGTCACGTTCCGATAACATCACCAGGGTTCATCGTTACCATTCCGTGACATTTACCCCGCGTTTGCTCAGGAAAACGCCTCTACGGGTAGTCCACTATTCGAGACAGTTCCCGGATATGACAAAAGCCGAGACCCCCGCAGGCCCCGGCCTCGTCAACGAAGAGCGCTCACTCACCCCGCACGAAGAGATGAGCCGCCAACGCCATCGGCATCGTCAGGTACCCGCGCACGTTCCCGGCCTCGTCGAGGGCCACGACGCGCACGACGTCGCCGTGCGCCGACAGCTCCACGCGAGCGCCAGGACGCAGGCCCAGCTCGTCAAAGGACGCCAGCAGCTCCGCGTCCGCCTGGATCGGCTCGCCAATACGCGCCAGCGTGAGGACGCCAGCTTCGAGCGAACGCACCGCGAGCTCAGCAGAATAAGCGCCCTCCAGCTGCTCACAGCCGGGCATGGGATTGCCGTAGGGATCCACGCACGTGTTACTCAGCAGCTCCTGCAAGCGCGCCTCGACGGCATCGCTCATCACATGCTCCCAGCGGCACGCCTCGTCGTGAACCTGCGCCCACTCCATGCCGATCACGTCGAGGAGGAGGCGCTCGGCCAGGCGATGCTTGCGCAGCACCTCGGTCGCATGCGCGCGACCAGCCTCGGTCAGTTCGAGGCGGCGATCCCCCATCACATGCAGCAGCCCGTCACGCTCCATGCGCGCGACCGTCTGCGAGACCGTCGGACCGGAGTGCCCCAGGCGGTCGACAATGCGCGCACGCAGGGGGGTGACCCCGTCCTCCTCAAGTTCGAGGATGGTCTTGAGGTACATCTCGGTGGTGTCGATCAGGTCTGCCATGGTGCCCTCCTTCATCAGGCATGTAATAAACACAGAATAGGGTCACCTTCCTTTGCGCACGTGGAACGACGCGTTGATGCGGAAAAACAGGCGTGTCGACGTGTGCACGCTCACGATAATTCGATTAATGAACGTGATGGAAATACACGGTATGAGGGGACTAGGCTGTCGTCATGGTGGCTTTTCCCGACATCCCCCAGGCTCTCCTCCCCTCAGACGGACGCTTCGGCTGCGGCCCTTCCAAGGTGCGCGCCGCACAAATTGAAGCGCTCTCCTCACCGCTCCTCATGGGTACCTCCCACCGCGCTATGCCCGTGCGCGACGTGGTCGCCTCGCTGAAGGACGGCCTGCGCACCCTCCTGGCGGTTCCCGACGACTACGAGGTGGTCCTGGGCAACGGGGGCGCCTCGGCGTTCTGGGACATGGCTTGCGCCTGCCTCATCTCCTCGCGCGCGGCGTTCGGTTCCTGGGGCGCGTTCGGCGCGAAATTCGCCACCGAAGCCACCCGCGCGCCACACCTGAGCAATCCCCTCATTGACGAGGCCCCCTACGGCTCACTCGTCACCGTGACCCCGCGCGATGGCATCGACGCCTACGCCTACCCGCACAACGAGACCTCCACCGGCGTCACCTCCCCCGTCTACCGCGTCGAGGCACCGGGTGCACTCACCCTCGTAGACGGCACGTCGATCGCCGGCGCCGTCCCCATCGACCTCACGCAGGTGGACGCCTACTACTTCTCTCTCCAGAAGGCTCTCGGCTCCGACGGCGGCCTGTGGGTCGCCTTCCTCTCCCCCGCCGCCATCGAGCGCGCGCGTCGCATCGAGGAGGGATCCGACGGACGCTGGGTCCCCCAGTTCCTGTCGCTGACCGCGGCTGTTCAGAACTCACGCAAGGACCAGACGCTCAACACGCCCGCGCTCGCGACCATCATCATGGCGGAGCGCCAGGTCCGCTGGCTCCTCGAGTGCGGCGGGATGGACGCGGTGAGCGCCCACTGCGCCCAGGCCTCGTCCCTTATCTACGAGTGGGCCCAGGCGAACCTGGCCGCGCGTCCCTTCGTGGAGAACCCGGCGTGGCGCTCCCCCGTGACCGCCACGATCGAGATCGACGAGGCCGTGAGCACGGTCGAGCTGGCCGCACACCTGCGCGCGCGAGGGATCGTCGACATCGGCGCCTACCGCGGCGTCGGCGTCAACCAGCTGCGCATCGGCACGTGGCCCAGCGTCGACATCGACGACGTGGAGGCGCTCCTCGCCTGCATCGACTACTGTCTGGAGCGCGTGCTCTAAACTCCCCGGTGGCGCCCGTCAGAGGGCGTCGATCGAACGGCTTGGCGCGTCCACCGAGGAATCTGCCTCGATGCCCACCCACGGGAAGGACTGGCGACGAACGACGCGTCCCTTCCAGTGGATCATCGCCCATACACCGCAGATGAGCGCGATGCCCAGCGATGCGATGCCGCCGACCAGGATCGACCAGCGCGCCCCAAACATCGTCCCCACCCAGCCGACGAGCGGCGAGCCGATCGGCGTCGCACCCAGGAAAACGAGCGAATACAGGGCCATGACGCGACCGCGCTTATCGGAATCGGTGCGCGTCTGCACGAGGGCGTTCGCACTCGTATTCATCGTCAGCATGCCAAAGCCCGTAGGAATCGACAGGAGGGCAAACCACCAGTAGGAGGGCGACAGGCCCAGCAGAATCTCGGCGGTCCCGTAGAAGGCGGCACCCATGAGAATCGTGCGCAGGCGAGGAGCGCGGCGCGCAGCTCCCGTGGATCCGAGAATCGAGCCGAAGGCCATGAAGGTCGAGAGAATGCCGAAGGAGCCCGCCGCCTTGCCGAACACCGTGGTGGCCATGAGAGCGCTCGTCATCTGGAAGTTCATGCCCAGGGCGCTCACAACGAAGATCAGCGCGAGAATAATGCGGATATCGGTGCGACTGTGCACGTACATCACGGACTCACGCAGCTGGCCGCGAGCACGCGGCACGAGCGTGCGCGGATACAGGCGATCGCCGCGCATGAGGGCCAGCGCGATGACGGGGGCGGCAAACATTCCGGCGTCGATGAGGAAGACGGGGCCCACCCCCCACCAGTCGATGAAGAAACCCGCCGAGGCCGGACCAATGAGGCGCGCAGTATGGAAGGCGGTCGCATTCAAGGCGACAGCGTTCGCCATCTTGTCCTGAGGCACGAGCTCGCCGACGAAGGCCTGGCGCGCCGGCGTATCGATCGCGGAGATCGTCCCGGATATGAAGGCGAGGATGTACTGGTGCCACAGCTCGCCAGTGCCCGTCAGGACGACGAGGCCCATCACCAGAGAGACGAGGCCGACCCCCGTCTGCGTGCACTGCAGGAGACGACGCCCCGGAACACGATCCGCGAGCACACCGGCCGACGCAGAAAACAGGATGATCGGGAGAAACTGGAGCGCGGTCACGATACCGACCTGCCCCGAGTCGTGATCGGTCAGGACCGTCAGCACGTACCAATCCTGGGCGACGCGCTGAAGCCACGCGCCGGTCGAGGCAATCAGGGAGGCGACGAACCAATACCGATAGTTCACGTAGCGCATGGACGCGAATGTTGCTGACACGCCAATCCTCCCTCTCTCACTGCTATTGCCCGCACCGAACGAGGTCGGGGCGCCCGGCGGCGCTCATCCTTCCTCGGCGCATCTTCCCAGGATACGACCGCCCCGCCGGAGGAAGGCTCCGGCGGGGCGGGAAGGACGCGAAGGGTGATGAATCAGGCGACGCCGAGGAGACGCTGAATCGGGCCCATCAGGAAGTAGATGACGAACAGGCCGGCAACCACCCACATGAGCGGGTGGACCTTGCGGGCCTGGCCCTTCACGAGCTGGATGATCGCATAGGTCACGAAGCCCACGCCGATACCGACGGACACGGAGTAGCCAAACGGCATGAAGGCAATCGTCATGAAGGCGGGAATCGCAACTTCGGGGGCCTTCCAATCAATGCCGGTCACCTGGGTCATCATGAGGAAGCCGACGAAGACGAGGGCCGTGGAGGCGGCCTCGGTCGGGACCAGCTCGACGAGGGGCGCCAGGAAGGTCGACAGCAGGAACAGGATGCCGGTGACCACCGAAGCCAGGCCGGTGCGAGCACCCTCCGCGACGCCCGAGGCGGACTCGACGTAGGAGGTGTTCGAGGAGACACCACCGACGCCACCGGCCACGGCAGCCAGCGAGTCGATGATCAGGATCTGGCGGGTCCTGGGCGGGTTGCCGTCCTTGTCCAGCAGGTTGCCCTCGGCGCCGACGGCCACCATGGTGCCCATCGTGTCGAAGAAGTCAGCCAGCATGAGGGAGAAGACCAGGAGGATAACGGAGACAATACCGAGCTTGCCGAAGCCACCGAAGAAGTCCACCTTGCCGAGCGTGTCGAAGACGGGAACGGCGATCGGGGAACCCTTGAGTTCCGGAACAGTCTGGCCCCAGCCGGTGGGGTTCGTGTCGGAAATACGCTCGAGGTGAGTGAACGCCTGGACGATGACCGCCAGGACCGTGGAGGCGATGATCGAGATCAGCACCGCGCCCTTCACGCCGCGCACGTACAGGATGAGCATGAGGAACAGGCCGAACACGAAGACGAGGGCCGGCCAGCCGTCAAGCGAACCCGAGATACCGAACTGGACGGGGGTCGAGCCCGCGCGCACGATACCCGCGTTCACGAGGCCAATGAGGGCGACGAAGAGACCCAGGCCAACGGTGATGGCGGTCTTGAGGGCCGCGGGAACCGCGCGGAAAACAGCCTCACGGAAGCCCGTGAGGACCAGCAGGAAGATGAGGATACCTTCCCACGCGATGATACCCATGGCCTCGCCGTAGCTGAGGCCGGCACCAAGGACCAGGGTGAAGGCGACGACCGCGTTGAGGCCGAGGCCGGCGGCGAGCGCCAGGGGGTAGTTCGCGACGACACCCATGAGGATCGTCATGATGCCCGCGACGAGCGCGGTGCCAGCAGCGATGCCCTGGGTCGTAATGGAACCGTCCTTGGGAACTGCGTTGCCCAGGATCGCCGGGTTGACGACCAGGATGTACGCCATCGCGAAGAAGGTGACAAATCCACCGCGGATTTCGTGACTGATCGTCGAACCGCGCTTGGAAATCTGGAAGAACGAATCAAGTGACTGTGCGAAGCCGCCGTGGGATGAGGCGGTCTTTTCTTGTGTGCTCACTGAACAATCGTGCCTGCTCGGGGGCGAGCACGCAAACACACTCGCCATGTGCCCACTTGTTGAGAAAGTACCCGAGACGTAGTCTCGGGTACTTTCTCTCAGTTCGTCACGGAAGCGAACGTCAGTCAGCCTGTTCGGAAGCCGCCGACGCCCCGGCCTCGTCCGCCTTCGCCTCTTCCGACGCCCGCGGCATCGGCTCCGCGTCGAGTGCCCCCTCGTTGATGCGCGACGGGCGCACCGGCCACGCCGTACCGTTCTTGGGAACGTCGGTCTCCGAGTGGGAACCACACGTGTGGTCCAAGGACACGACGGCCCCGTCGTCGGTGGCCCACTCGTTCGCGCACACACCGAACATGGTGCGCATGTCGCCGCTCATCTTCATGAGGAAGCCGCACGAGGAGCAGGTGTTACGCGGGCGACGCCCCGACTTCGGCCCGCGCTCGGAATCATACCAGCGCTTAGCCGCCTGATCGCGCCCCTCCTGCGACAGGACGCGGGGACGCCCCAGCCCAAGTTCACGCACGATCGGCAGATCCGGGTCATCGCTCGTGTCCTCGAAGCCCTGTTCGAGGCGCTCATCGTCCGCCTTGTACGGCAAAACGTCGTCGCGCGAAATGTCCGAGGGACGCAGGCGTTCCTCCCACGGCACCCACTCGGGAGCGAGAAGCGCACCCTCGCGAGGAGTCATGTCGACCTCGCACACGGTGGCGACGCGTCCGCGCGGCACGCGCGCAACGGTCACCGCCCAGCACCAACCCACGTAGCCAGCGTCAGTCGACGCGAAATAGTGGGTGCCCAGGCGTTCCGACACCATCTCGAAGCCGACGTGATCGCCGACGGGACGCGGGTGGGCCACGGCCTCGGCGCCAGCGCGCGCGACGTCGACGGCGCCGGCCAGGACGGCGTCCTTCTTCACTGCCCGAACACGGGCCACAGTTTTAGGCATCAAATTCCTCTGCGACGGCGCGCAGCACCTTCGCGATCTTGGTCGCGTTGTCCGGGTACGAGCCGCGACGCAGGGCGGCGCTCGACGAGTCGAGAAGCTTGATCAGATCCTCGACGACGGGCACCATCGCCTGCGGCTTGCGGCGCTTGGCTCGGGCAACGGAAGCTGTCTCCTTCAGGAAACGCACGCTCAGGGCCTGCGGTCCCTTGCGTCCATCGGCGACCGAATACTCCACGCGAGCACCCACTCGGGGGTTGGGATGATCGGCCGGCAGCGCGGACGAGTGGAGGAAAACATCCGCCCCGTCGTCTCCTGCGATGAAACCGAAACCGCGATCCGCGTCGAAGAACCTCACTTTACCGGTGGGCATAGTCCCCTCCTTCTCTCAATAGTCTGTGAGCCCAATGGGGCTTCCCCTATCATAGGGCGCTCTCCCCGTGCGCGTGGGAGACGAGCCGACGCCTGTAGCGAACAGCACCGCGCACCCCAGGATGAGCCAACTTTCACGTAGACTGACCCCACGGCAACAATCACGCGACGCTGGTTTCGTCACATGCTCGACAGGACCGGGCGGCGTGATGTATGTTTTTCTGTTCGCCACTTTGCAGGAGGACCCAGTGTCACGAATCCGCCGCCTCAGCCTCGTCGCTGTGCTGACCACGCTACTGCTTGCACTCGGACTCCCATCCTTCGCGGCCACCCCTCAAAGCATCAACGGAAGCGTGACAGACCCAGACGGATGGCTGTCTCACTCCGACCGTTCGTCGGTCGAGTCAGCCACGAGTAAGGCTGCGTCCCACGGCATGAACGTCTCCGTCGTCTTTGTCGCAAACTTGTCAGGCATGGATGCGCAGACGTGGTGCCAGCAGACCGTCCAGCGCTCATCGTTGAACGCTGGAACCATCGTCTACGTCATCGCCTACTCCGAGCGACACGACGCCGCGTGCGTCTACAACGGGACCTCCCCGTCCGTGCTCCAAAGCGCGGTCAGGGCCTCGGAGGCTCAGCTGACGTCGAAGCCGCTCACTTCCTCCGATGGCGCCAGGGGCGTCAACGCCTTCGTCGACACTCTCGTCAACGCAAACTCCTCGAGCCCTTCCACCTCGGGTTCATCGAGTCATTCCAGGGCCTCCGAGTCCAGTTCCAGTAACGGCATGGGCGCGATCCTCGCCATCGTCTTGTTCCTCATCGTCCTGGTCGCCGGCTTTTGTGTCATCGGCTTCGCCGTGTCGCGCTCGTCGAAGCGCAACAGGGTCGTCGCGCAGCAGGCAGCGCAGGTCGACGCCCAAGCCGCGGCACATGCGGTCCAGGAAGCCAACCGCCAACTCCTGGCCGCCGACGAACAGATCCGGACGGCATCCGACGAATTGGACTTCGCTCGCGCCCAGTTCGGCCTCGGCGCCACCGATAGCTTCGCCCAGGCGATCGAGACCGGTAAGGCTGCTGTTTCTCGAGGCTTCAGCGCTCAATCCCAGATGAACTCTGCTCCTTTACCCGCCGAGCAGCTGCGACTGGCCACCGCCATCATGGCTGACCTGGGGACTTACATGAACCCGCTCAGCGCCATCCAGGCGTCGTTTGCGACCAAGCGCGCTGAGCAGGCGTCCCTCCCCGAGCGCATCAGCGAAGCACGCGAACGCCTCGCCGAAGAACTCTCGGACCTCGAACGCGCGAAGGCCGAGCTTGCCTCCATTGCATCCCTGTACCCGACGCAGATGCTTGCGTCCCTCCAAGACAACCCGGAGCAGGCCTCGGCGCTGCTTACCTCGGCTCGCAGCGCACTCGACGCCGCCGACGCGGCCGTATCAACCGACCGCGCACGGGCCTCTAGCGCCCTCGACACCGCTCTGCGCGCCCTGACGATGGCGAAACACCAGACGGACGCGATTTTCTCCGCCAAGTCTGACCTGGACGCCATCCGTGATCGCCTCGTCGCCGCGATCAGCTCCATTTCTTCGGACATCACAGACGTCGACAACCTGGACACGGATCCGACCGTCTTCGATCCGATGGTGGCCGACGCGCGGGCCGCGATCAAAGAGGCGCAGGCCGCGCTGGCAAACAACGGTGATCCCCTCGCCGCTCTCGAGCATCTGCGCATGGCCGAGGCGACGCTCGACGCCGCACTTGAGCCACTGCGCACGAAGGAGGAGGCCTACCAGAAGGCGCACGCCGCCGCGGAGGCCCAGATCTCCCTGGCAGACTCGGCCGTGGCCCAGGCACAGCGCTACGTGCAGGGTCGGCGAGGCGCCATCGACCTGAATGTTCGTTCCACGCTCAACGACGCGGAGACCGCCCTCAGCAGCGCACGCGACGTGCTCGACGAGGACCCCGACGCTGCGATGTCCCATGCAACGAACGCGCGCGCCCTCGCCGATAACGTCATGGCGACGCCGATCCAGAATGTCGGCGGCACGTGGGGACAGCCTACGGGGGGCAACGGATCCTTCACGGGATCCTCGCTGGGCGACTTCCTCCTGTGGTCGACGCTGTTCTCGAATGCCGGCTCTCACCACCACCATCACCATCACCACTACGACGACGATGACTTCGATCCCTTCCGCAGCGGATCGCACTCCTCCGGCTCCGGCTGGTCCTTCGCCTCGGGCGGCGGTTCCGACTGGGGATCGGGCGGTTCCGACTGGGGATCGGGCGGTTCCGACTGGGGCAGCGGGAGCTCCGACTCCGGATGGTCGTCGGCCTCTGGCAGTTTCTGACCGCGTGACCCGAAACGAGCGTTTATCAGCTCACCGACGAACAGGAGGGAAACGTGTCACGGATCCGGCGCCTCGGCCTCGTTGCTGTCATGGCGGTAGCACTGCTGGTCGGCGGCGCGCCCGCATTCGCAACTGAGCCCCTCACCACGAACGGTCACGTCACCGATCCCAACTCTTTCCTGAATGACGAGCAACGCGCAAGGATCGAGTCTCCCGCGCAGGCGTTTAACACCACGTACAACACGATCATCGACGTCGTCGTGGTCCCCAATTTCTCGGGTCAGAAACCGTCCGAATGGTGCGAGGCCACCCTCAAGCAATCACGCACAGGCGACAAAGGCATCCTCTACGTTGTCTCCTACGAGGATGGCACGGACGCCTTTTGCACAGATGCGCAATTCGCTCGAAACCTGACAACGGATCCGTCCCTCAAACGCACCTTCGACGGTGCCCTCGCGCACGCTCGAAACAACTACACGTCGAGCCCATTGACCAGCGAAGCGGTCACTGTCGGCACCAGCTCCTTTGTCAGCGATATACGCACCGCCTCCGACATTCAAGCACAGCTTCACAGCTACTACGGCACGAAGCAACAAGAGCAGGAAAATCAAAACAAAAATTACAAAATCCGCCAAACCATTGCACTCCTCATCGCAGGTGCCTTGCTTGTCCTCACCCTCGCTCTCGAGCTGCGAGCCAAGCTGCGCGGACAAGAACAATACGACGGACACGATACGAGACCTGCGGACCTCACCCCTCTCGTCGACCCTGTCAGGCGCGATGCCCTGAGGGCCGCTACGGAGGCCAGGCGGCGCCTATCGGAGGCCGAGGAGCAGGTGCGCGCCGCGGAAGAGGACTGGAACTACGCACGCGCCCAGTTCGGTAGCGCTGCGACCGAACAGTACGGGCACCGCCTCGAGGCAGCAAAGGATGCGATTGCACGCGGCCTCGACACCTACGAACAGATAGAGCTCACCCCAGACGCTCACACCAAGCGACGGCTCGCCTCGACAATCACGGCGGATCTCGACAAGAACCTTGCGCCGCTCCAGGACGCTCGCCAGGAGTTCGCCGCACAGAGCGAGAAGCGACTATCGCTCCCCGCGCAGGTCGCCGATGCCCGCGAGCGCCTCGTCGAGGAACTCGCCGACCTGGAGCGCGCGAAGGAAGAGCTGACGAGTATCGCGGGTCTCTATCCCGATTCCATGCTCGCTTCCCTCCAGGACAATCCGGAGCGCGCCGCCGCATTGCTCGAATCCGCTCGTGCGGCGTTGGAGACGGCGAAGGCGCACCTCGACACCGATCCCACCCGCACTGCCTCCGCACTGGACACCGCTCAGCGCGCGCTGTCCATGGCAAATGCGCAGACGGACGCTATCTTCTGCGCAAAGACTGATCTCGACACATTCCGCGAGAAGCTCGCCGCTTCCATCGGATCCGTGTCTCAGTCCCTCTCGGATGCGAAGCACCTCGATTCCGCCTCCGCTTCTTTCGCTCCCCTCCTGGACGAGGCGGAGGCTGCCATCGCCCGCGGCCAGCGGGCACTGGTCAGCGACGAGGACCCCCTCGGCGCACTCGAGTCCCTCCGCGACGTGGAGCTCCGGCTGGAGGCCGTGCTCGCACCCCTGACGACTCAGGACGACGCACGGCGCAGAACAAGGGAGGCTGCCGAGCGCGACATTCGCAATGCCGATGCAGCCCTGACCCAGGCTCGCGAGTACCTGAGCAGGCACGAAGGGTCGGCTCTGTTCGACGTGAACAAGCTGATACGCGACGCTGAACAAGCAATGACCGCGGCACGCGAAGCCCTCGACGAAGATCCCCTGCAAGCAAGCGCAGCGGCCTCGCGCGCCACGACGCTCGCCGAGCGCGCGATTGCGGCGCCGGGGCGACGCTAGAGGAGGCGCTCGACGACCCCATGCATAGCCCCGTCGGTGCAGGCGCACCTGTTACCCGCACCTGATCGTCATATACACTCATCATAGGTCACCATAATGTGACAGAAGGTACATCACGATGTGGACATTATCGTCCGCGATCATGTATCTTAATCTGTTCGCCACTCACCAAGGAGGATCACGTGCCACGGATTCGAGGCCCTCGGGCACGCACGCACCGTGACGCACGCACCGTGACGACGAGCCCCTCCCCGACACATTCCGGTCAGCCATCCGGTTCGGACTCGCTGTAGTCCACCCACCAAGACCTGCGAGGTCGTCCTCGCGCACAACCCGCGCACATGCGCACCACCCCACAAAGGAGAACATCATGGCCGAAAAGCAGACGATCCTGGGCCGCATCGCTCAGCTCGCCAAGGCGAACATCAACGCGCTCCTCGACAAGGCTGAGGACCCGCAGAAGATGATCGACCAGCTCATTCGCGACTACACCAACTCGATCATCGAGGCCGAGAACGCGATCGCTCAGACGCTGGGCAACCTGCGCATGGCAGAGCGTGACTACGAGGAAGACGTCAAGGCAGCTGCTGACTGGGGCCAGAAGGCGGCCGCCGCTTCCGCGAAGGCCGACTCGCTGCGCGCCGCCGGAGACGAGGCAGGAGCCGATAAGTGGGATAACCTGGCTAAGGTCGCTCTCGGTAAGCAGATCCAGTTCGAGAACGAGGTCAAGACCGAGGAACCCGCTCTCGCTTCTCAGCGTGATGTTGCCGAGCGCCTCAAGACCGGTCTCGCTCAGATGAAGGATAAGCTCTCCGAGCTCAAGACCCGCCGTGACCAGCTGATCGCCCGCGAGAAGACCGCGCAGGCACAGGCACAGGTGACCGACGCCCTCAACTCCATCAACATCCTGGATCCCACGAGCGAACTCGGTCGCTTCGAGGATCGCGTGCGCCAGCAGGAGGCTTTCGCCCAGGGCAAGATGGAACTGGCCGCATCGTCGCTGGATGCCCAGTTCGCTGAGCTGCAGACCGACTCCTCGCAGGTGGAGATCGAGGCTCGCC
>USPB01000037.1 GCA_900556405.1 uncultured Actinomyces sp. | reverse complement strand
CGCGCGAGCAGGTTGACGACCATGTTGTACGTCGGAGTGAACGCGGAGATCAACGGGTACGTGCGCTTCGAAGCGAGGGCTGCGACCTCTTCGGGTGCCACTCCCCCACGATGTGAGACGACAGCGTGCCCTTCGGTGTCGATACCGCGACGCCCCGCGCGACCCGACAGCTGCGTGTATTCACCGGCGGACAGAGAGACGTGCGCCGAGCCGTTCCACTTCGTCAACGACTCGATAACGACAGTTCGGGCGGGCATGTTGATGCCGAGCGCCAGCGTCTCAGTCGCGTACACCATTTTGACGAGGCCCCGCGAAAACAGATGTTCGACGGTCTCCTTCATGAGGGGCAGCATGCCGGCGTGGTGGGCTGCGATGCCGCGCATGAGGCCGCGTTTCCACGCCTCGGCGCCGAGGATGATTGCATCCTCGGGAGGGAGAAGCGCGATGACCTCATCCACGTAGCTTTCGATCTCGGCAGCCTCCGAGCGCGTCGTCAGCGTGATGCGTGTGGAGAGGATCTGGCGCACCGCGTCCTCGCATCCTGCCCGCGAGAAGATGAAGGTGATGGCGGGCAGCAGCCGCGCGCGATCAAGAGAAATCAGCGTCGAGGGACGCGACTCGCGACGCACCCGGACCTCGCGGTTCCACGAGCGTGACCCGCGCCCGCCGCGCATCCCGGAGTCCCGTGTCGCCGCCACGAGCTCGGGATTGAGCTTCCCCTTACCGGTGGGCGCGTACAGGTCGAAGATGTCCTCGCCGACGATCATGTGCTGGTAGAGCGGGACGGGGCGCTTCTCGGAGACGATGATCTCGCAGGTGGAGCGCACTTCTCGGATCCACGCGCCGAACTCCTCGGCGTTCGACACCGTGGCCGACAGCGCGATGATCGCGACGTGAGCGGGCAGGTGAATGATCACTTCCTCCCACACCGGGCCGCGCATCTTATCCGCCAGATAGTGGACCTCATCAAGGATGACGACGCCCAGGTCGGTGAGGGGCGTGCCCGCATAAATCATGTTGCGTAGCACCTCGGTTGTCATGACGACGATCGGCGCACTGGAGTTCACCGACGTATCACCAGTCGCGAGGCCGACGTTGTCCGCACCGTACAGGTCGCACAGCTCCAGGTACTTCTGGTTCGACAGCGCCTTGATGGGAGTCGTGTAGAACGCGCGCATGCCTTGCTCGAGGGCGATGTATGCACCGAATTGGCCGACAATGGTCTTTCCGGCGCCGGTAGGAGCAGCGACGAGGACCGAACTGCCGGCCTCGACCGCGTCGAGCGCCTGGATCTGGAATGGATCAGGAGTGAAGCTGAGCGTCGAGACCCAACGGGCACGCAGCGAGGCGGCCGCCTGAGACTCGGCCTTGTACGCGGCGTAGCGCTGGGCTGCGCTGCCCACCCCCAGCCCGACTTCCTCCTCGTTGCGCGCCACGTTCTCACTCTCCCGGATGCGGTGTCGACGTCGTTTCGGGCTCACGATTCATCCTCTCGGGTCCACTGCGACAAGACGGTGCGCGCATACTGTGCGGCCGCCGAACGCATGTCCGGCGCGACAGTGCGCAGGTGCGGGGCGATATCAACAAGGAGACTCAGGCCCCACTGTTCATTCCAGACGGGCAGGATGATGCGTGCTCCCCCACTGGCGAGCTCGGCAGTGATACGACCGTCATACTCGTCAGCGATCCACCGCGCGTCACGATCGACGTCGATCGTCCAAGTCGGTGCTTCTTGACGCACACGACGAGGCTCCTGGGCGCGCCGACCTTCCCCGCGCACGTCACTGATCGACGCGACGGCGAAGCTGCGCGCCTGCCCCGCACGCGTACACCAGCCGCGCAAGAGCCATCCGGTCGCGGTCGCCTCGAGCGACCACGGATCCACGACGCGCCGCGTCTGGACGCCCGAGGCAGACACATAGGTGAAAGACACGCGTTCTTCGCGCATGAGCGCATCACGCAGGGTCTCCAAGCTCGCACTCGACGACGAAGGGGAGGCAATCGCTTCCAGGTACTGGTCCCCGTCCGATTCCTTCAATCCGCCCAGAGCGCAGACAACGAGGGCGGCGTGAGGGACGTGGGAGGCAAGATCGGCACCCAACAACGGTGTCATCGCAGACAGGCCGATGAGGAGAGCCTGTGCCTCAAGCGCGGACAAGCGCAGCGGGGCCGAGGCGCCCAATGTCGAGCGAAGCGTCACACGTTGTTCTCGCTCGTAGAGCTCCCAATCCACCTCAAAGGAAGCGCCGGGCAGCGAATCGCCGACGGAGGCGAGATACTCGACATCGCGACGCACCTGTCGGCGGGTGCGATGGAAGTGCGCGGCGATCTCATCGACGGTTGAGCCGGAATGCTCGCTCATCCAGGCCACCATCGACGCCAGACGGACGACTGCTAGCTGAACGTTCTCAGGCATTGACGTCCCCCCACGCGGCGGCTGCGTGCAGGCGCGTGAGGACGGCCTCGCGCAGAGTCTGTGGAGAAATGACCACGACGTCGGCAGCCAGTGGGAGAATCCGAGCGATCCACGTGCCCAGCTCGGCGCCTTCCAGGCAGACGCGCTCCCAGCCTCGCCGAGGCAAGCCCACTGCCTCGGACACTCCCCCGGCCTCGTAGCCGTGAAGAATCGTCCGTGCGGGGCAGCCCGCGCGTACGTCGACGACGGGAGAAACGAACGAGGAAACACGAGGAGGGGTACACCCCTCGGGAGGAAGCGATGCGTCCCCCGGCTCCCCCACGAAGGACACCTGTGAGCGGATGCGTGAGACGCGGAACGTACGCTCGGCGTTGCGGTCGAGGTCCCAGCCCCACAGGTACAGCGCTCGACCCTGAACCGACAGTGCCCACGGGTCCACCGAACGCTCCGTCAGCTCCCCAGACCCCGGGTACTCGAAACACACCACTCGGCGTTCACGGATAGCCTGCGACAGGGTGGTCGCAGCTCCGAGGCCAGTGAGCCCAAGGCGAATCATGGGAGCGGAGACATCTTCGGAGGAAGCTGCAGCAGCTTTAGCGTCGACAGCGTCGGCGAAAAACTCGCTGCTATCCCACGCGCGCGCCGCCAACGACATAAGAGCACGGTCGGCGCTCGTTACTTCAATTCCGGGCGCAAACGAGTCCCACGCAATGGAGTAGCGCTCCCCCGCGTGAATCGTCATGTGGGCGCCGGCGTCGCGCAGCGCATCCTTATCGCGCTGGAACTGGGTCTCAAACGCGTCGTCAGCGAGCCCCTGATAGCCCGGAAGGGCCCGCAGCTGTGTCTTGGTACGCCCGGGACGCGCGCCGAGGAGCTCCACGAAAAGCTCAAGGACGCGCACGTTGGCGTTGACGGCGGTACTCACCCGCCTACCCTACGCGAAACGCGCGCGTCCGAAGCGTGCGGCGCACCGTCAGGACTGAGATGACGCGGAATCGTCAGCCGGGATGTAGTCGTTGGTGGCTAGCGTACTCGCATCCACCGAACCCTCGAGCTCACCAAGGGAGGCAAGGAAGGAGACCATCTGCGCCCACGTGGCGAGATCCTGCTTGCCCGTCGCGCGGCCGGTATCGCCCAGCCAGAGAGGAACGGTCGCGGTCAGAACAGCGTTGGCTGCGGACAGCGTGGATTCATCGGTCAGCGAGGTGTCCCACGGCTTCGTCGCCTCGATGGCGATCTGTGGATCCGCGGCGATATCGTTCATCGCTTTGGTCGTTGCCGCAACGACTGCGCGCGCCTGATCCGGGTGCTCCTGCGCCCACTTGTGCGTCGTGATGAAGGAGGCGCTCACCAGCGGCGTCGACGTGGGATTTAACGTGATTTCGCGGATCTCGAGGCCAGCAAGACGCATCTGCACTGCGTCATTATTCGTAAAGCCCACAACTGCATCGACCTGGCCGGACGCGAGGGCGGCCTGCTGCGTGTAGCCGATCGGAGAGATCGTCACGTCCGACTCACTGAGTCCAGCTTCCTGCATAGCGGCGCGCGTCGCGTAGTAATTCGCGCCGTGTTCGCCTGGGATACCCACCGTCTTGCCCTTAAGGTCGGCGAGCGACTGAATGTCGGAGTTCGCCGGAACAATGACCGCACCCGGGTAGGACGCGTAGTACTGGCCAATCGACACGATATCGAGGCCCTGCGAGGCGGCAACGGCTGCTTCGTCACCCGAGGCGATGACGACGTCCTCCTCGCCAGCCAGGAGCGCCGTGAAAAAGCCTTCGTGGGATCCGTGGTGACGAATCGTCGCACTGATACCGTTATCCGCGTACGTTCCCTGTGCGTCCGCAACGTAGACGGGAGAGAACTGGATGTTGGGAATGTAGGTCAGGCCAATCGTCACGTCTGAATTGCCCGACGCGCCCGACTGGTTCGCAGAGCCGCTTGGCGTGCATGCCGCGAGGACAAGCGAGGCACACGCGCCGACGACTGCGGCGCGAACAATGGTAGAAAGCTTCAAGAGATTCTCCTTCACTGCGTGATCTCATAACGCTTCGACCGCTCGATCCTGTACACGATCGCGTACAGGAGAGTCGCCATCGAGCACAAAATGATAATGATGACGAACATGCCGGCGGTGTCTACGTTGTTTCTCATCTGAGTGAGTACCTGCCCGAGCCCGGAGCCACCCATCACCATCTCCCCGACGACAGCGCCCGTTACCGACAGGGCGAAGCCATTACGCAGACCGCCCAGGATCGCAGGTGCTGCCAGGGGAAGCTCCATGTACACCGCCATCGTCCATCCTGTGGCCCCGTCCAGTGCAGCAGCTTCGAGAAGCTCATGATCGATATGGCGCAAGCCAACGACCGTCGAGACGAGGATCGGAAAGAAAACAATCAGAGCGCACAAGACGACGATGGACATGAATCCATAGCCGACCCACAGCACCAAGATGGGCGCGATAGCGATCGCGGGCAACGCCTGGGTCGCCCCGAGGAAAGGCTCGACGGCAGCGGCCAAAAGACGCGAACGATAGATCACATACGCGGAGGGCAAGGCGACAAGCGAACCGAGCAAACACCCGGCGACGGCCTCGGCACCCGTCACCGCGACCTTATGCCAGGTCGACGGAAGTGCCAGGATCACCGAACCCTTGGAGATGACAGACATGGGGTTTGGTAGGCGCCAGGCCTCGATGCCGGTCAGCGCGGTCGACAGCCACCACCCCGCCAGCAACAGGGCGAGGAAGATAATCGGTGCCGCGACGGTGAGAGCACCGCGAGGCTTGTTCCGAGTTGCCACGACTTACTTTCCGACACCGGGGGTACGCGCAGCACAGCAGACGCACGAATGCGCCTCATGCACTCCTCCCATCCGGACTTTCACCGTCGGTGCCGGAATTTCACCGGCTCAACCGTCCTCGTTCTGTGAGGGCGGGTCGCGGACTATCACCGCCGGTTCGGACTTTCACCGACCCCGGAGTACTCGTGTGCCATTGTGCCACCGCCGGGCGCACCGCGCGAGGCGTATCCGCTAGAGAAGAAAAGCGACGGCCGGACGGGATCTTTCCCGTCCGGCCGCGAAGAATCCTATGCGATCAGTGCGTGTGGGCGTTGGCGAGCTCGCGCAAGGCCTCGACCTCACGGTGCGCATCCTCCGCACGGAAGACCGCGGAACCTGCGACGAAGTTGTCGGCCCCGGCCTCGGCCGCTCGCTCAATGGTCGCGCGGGAAATGCCGCCGTCAACCTGGATCGAGACCTGAAGCCCTGCGGCATTAATCGCGGCACGCGTTCGCTCAATCTTCGGAATCATCTGTTCGATGAAGGACTGTCCGCCGAAACCGGGTTCAACCGTCATGATGAGAATCATGTCGAATTCGTTCAGGATGTCCACGAAGGGTGCGATATCGGTTGCTGGCTTCAGCGCAAGGCCGGCACGCGCGCCGATGCGGTGCAGCTCGCGTGCGAGGCGCAGTGGTGCCGCAGCTGCCTCAGCGTGGAAGGTCACGGACTCGCAGCCGACCTCCGCGTACTGCGGCGCCCAGCGATCCGGATCCTCGATCATGAGGTGTGCGTCCACCGGCAGGATACCGGACTTCACGACGGCTTCCGCGACGGGCAGACCCCATGAGAGGTTGGGGACGAAATGGTTGTCCATAACGTCGACGTGAGCGATATCCGCTCCTGCGATCTTGGTGAGTTCACCGCGCAGATTAGCGATATCGCAGTTGAGGATCGACGGGCTAATTGTGGCGTTCATAACGCATATGCTAGCGCCTGCGCAGGCAGGCCACAAACATAAGATCCGTACCGAAACGGTGGTCCCACAGCTGCAGCGTACGGCCGTCGTAGCCCTTGATGATACCCGCAGACGCCGGTACATCCAGCGCCTCGGGTGCGCACTCGTTAGCCAGGGCGACGGTGTCAAGCAGCTCAACCTCGCCGCCGTCGAGCAGACGCGCAACCTGGTCACGCGTCTCGGCTGCATGGGGCGAACACGTGATGTAGGTGAGGACGCCACCGGGGCGTGTCAGGGCGACTGCTCGGTCAAGCAGCTCACGCTGGAGGACCGTGAGTTCTTCGACGTCCGCGGGGGTGCGATTCCACCGGGACTCCGGACGGCGACGCATGGATCCCATGCCCGAGCAGGGCGCGTCGACGACAACACGGTCGAAGGACGCCAGCGGCCATGCGCTGCGCCCCCCGCCGAAAGTACGACCGTCGCCGCTCACGACGTCGATGGAGTCGAATTGGCGCGTCGTGCGCTCCACGAGGCGGGCACGGTGCGGGTGGACTTCGTTAGCGGTCACGCGTGCGCCCACGCGGGAGGCGAGGCCAGCCAAAAGCGCGGCCTTGCCGCCGGGGCCCGCACACAGGTCGAGCCAACGGTCGTCAGACCCACCCTCCAGCGGTGCGGATGCAGCGATAAGGGCCGCCAGCTGCGAGCCTTCATCCTGGGCGCCAGCGCGTCCATCCCGAATCGAGGGCAGACGCGCGGGGTCGCCGGATTCGAGGAGGACTGCGTACGGAGACACAGCGCCCAGGGCAACGCGGGTGTCGAGGATATCCTCGGCCTCATCGGCAAGCTCGTCAACGCTCATCAGCGTTGGGCGGGCCACCAACGTGACCGTGGGAACCTCGTTATCGGCCTCAAGGACGTCGATAAGCTCGTCCTCGGGATAACCGTGGGCCGTGAGGGCGTCGCGGAACGCGGCGACCATCCACGCCGGGTGTGAGTAGCGCACGCCAAGAGCCTCGTCCTCGTCGGCAATGGCATCCATGGCCGCCTCGCGCTCGCCAGGATCCTCGCGGGTGATTGAGCGCAACACAGCATTGACGAAACGGACAGGGCCGTCCGTCAGATGTTCGCGCGCAACATCCACGGTTGCTGACACAGCCGCATGGTCGGGCACGCGCATATCGAGAAGCTGGTGGGCACCCATGCGCAGGATGACGAGGGCCCGCGGATCGAGATCACCAAGAGGGCGATCGATGTGACGTGCAATCACCCAATCGAGGCGCCCGATCGCGCGCAGTGTACCGTGGACGAGCTCGGAGGTGAAAGCGGCGTCGCGGTCAGAAAAATGGCCGTCGCGCCGGGCCTGGCGCAGTGCCTTCGGCAGGATGATGTTCGCGAACGCGCCCTGCGTGGCGACCTCGTGCAGAACCTCGTAGGCAATGCGACGGGGTTCGTCAGCCTTGCGCAGCTTGCGGTAGCCGTCCGCGTAGCGCCTCTCACTCATCGCTGATCCTCCAGGTCTCCACCGAGGCGCACGTCGTCGCAAAGCCTCGCTCCCCTGGCCCATGCGGAAGCGTCCATCCAGGACTTACCGGCTGGCGCCACCTTGCCGAGCACGAGAGCACCGCTTGCGCACCCCACGGTGACCTGCTTCTTCGTGACCTCAAGCTGCCCGGGTGCCAGATCGTCACGGTCTACGGGTGTTGCCTTGTCGAGCTTCATGCGGGCCCCACCGGGCAGCATTGTGTAGGCGCCAGGGTTCGGAGTCACAGAACGGATGACACGATCCTCGTGCCGGGCGTCGTGCGTGAACGAGACGTAGCCGTCGACGTGCTCGAGGCGCCGCGCGTGCGTCACGCCTTCCGAGGGCTGCGCAGTAGCGGTCGCACTGCCGTCAGCGAGCGCATCGACGACACTGAGCACCTGGGGTGCCCCAGCCTCGGCCATCGATGCGAGCAGCTCTCCCACGCTCTCGTGTCCAATCGGAACTTCGGCGCGTGAGTACACGTCGCCAGTGTCCAGTCCCTCCTCGAGATTGAAGACGCACGAGGCGGTCGTCGTATCACCTTCGCGGATCGCCCACTGGACGGGCGCCGCACCACGCCACCTCGGCAGATCCGAGAAATGTAGGTTTACCCAGCCATGCGTGGGCATCGCCAGCAAGTTCGGAGGAACGAGGCCGCCGTAGGCGACGACGACACCGAGGTCAGCCTGGACACCCTCGATGCGCTGCGCGATGTCGGGAGTCTTGAGCGTGGTTGTCTCCAACAGTTCAACGCCACACGCTGCGGCTACTTCCGCCACCGGTGACGGGTACATCGTCTTTCCACGACCGCGTCGAGCCGGCGGACGCGTAATGACGAGAGCGACCTCATGGGACGACGACAACAGGGCCTTCAGCGTGGGGACTGCGGCCTCGGGGGTACCAGCAAAAATAATGCGCACGGCCGCCAGTTTACGGCACTGGGCAGGCCCTCACTCAGAAGAGTTCGGGTGGGTTCACGCTCATTTTCACGAGAGGAACCTTGCGCGCGCTGCGAGAACGCCGAATATCGGCAAGAACCGCGAGCATCGCCGGAGCACCCGCCAACGGGGTACGCACCAGTGTGCGCACCTCGTTCTCCTCGCCTTCGCGAGTCGCCGGGCGCACGACCGTACCCACCAGCTCCGCGCCACCCTCACGAATGACCTGCTCGGCAACTTGGCGTACCTGAGCCGACGGTCCGTCCAAAGCGACCATCGTCGTGGCCGGAAAGAAGCCAAGTGCCTCACGCTCATCGAGGAGCCGATCAGCGTAGTCCGTGGGAGCCCAGCGCACAAGCGCCTGACCCAACGCGTCGGGAATCGTCCCCACGACGAGGCCGGGGTGACCTGGCCGGACGAGGGACAGCGCGTTGAGCCAGCGCCGAGCGGCCTCCTCCGGCGCCCATAGCTCGGCACGACCGGCAAGGGCATGGGCATCAAGGATGATGGCGGCAGCGTATCCCCCGTCAACGTCTGGCTCAGCACCCGGTGTCGCAACGACGACCGTCGGACGTTTTGGCAGCTGGCGGCTGATCCTATGCGCGGCAGAGGATTCGAGCACGGACGCATCAGGAAGGTTGCGTGCAATCTCCTCAGCTGTGCGCGTGGAGCCGACACGGGCTGCACGGAGCACCGTGCTGGAGCAGTACGGGCAGCGCCACGAGACGGACGTGCGCGCACACCACGAACAGGTCACCTCTCCCCCGCGTACCACGGCGAGAGGGCCGGAGCAATGGCGGCAGCGTGCACGCTCGCCGCAGCGGCGGCACACAACCGTCGGCCAATAGCCAGATGCAGCGACCTGAATGAGCACGGGGCCTTCTCGAAGCCCCTGGCGGATCATGCGCAACGCGGCCTGAGGAATGCGCATGTGGCCGCTGGGGCCCTCGCGTTCAGATTCCGTCGCGCCGTGCAGGTGGACGCGTGGAGTCGCGTCGCGCAGCGCGCCGGGCACCGGATCGAGGCTGACCGCCCAGCCGGAGCGAACAAGGGCCTGGGCCTTGACGGAACGTGCGTACGAGGCGACGAGAAGTCCTGCGCCCTCCACGGCGCAGCGCTGCACAGCGACATCAAGGCTATCGCACCGTGGGAAACGCCGTTCACGTAGTCGATCATCGCCGTCATCGCAGATGATGATGAGGCCGAGTTTCGTGCACGGAACCCACACCGCGGAGCGCGTACCGACGACGATGGGAACATGACCGAGTGTCGCGGCTGCGTGGATACGGTAACGCTCTTCGGGCGTGACTTCGCCGCCCGTCACCGCGACAGGCACGCCGAGGTCTTCCCCGAGATCCCGGGCGTATCGCGAGGCTTCCTCACCGGTGGACGTGACGATAATGACGCTACGACCTGACGAAACCGTCGCTGCAACGGCATCCGACAGACAGCGGCGCATGAGAGGGCGCAGAGCGGTCACGACCGCACGAGGCGATTGACCAGATGAGAGCCGGTTTAGCAGGGCCTGGCCAGCAGAGTATGCTCCCCAGCCAGCGGAGACTGACGGAGCCTCCAGAGACGGCCATGGTGCAGGTGTTTGCTCCAACACGTGCTTTTCAGCCCGTGCGTGCCTCGGAGGAATCGCGAGAGAAAGAACCTGCGAAGTCGTGGCAAGGAAACGCCCGGCAATGCGCCGAGCAGTCTCATAGAGCGCGGGCGTCAACACCGGTATCGACGAGGCGACGGACTCAATATGGGCACTATCGTCGAGCATCTCGCGGCGGGTGCGCTCAACGATCCAGCCGTCAACGCGCGCGCCGGAGAAGCGCACCCGAACGAGTTGCCCGACCGTGGCCTCGTCGATGAACTTGTCCGGGACGATGTAGTCGAGGGGCCGATCAATATGCGCAAGGTCGACATCAACGAGCACGCGGGCGATCTCCACGCTGCGAGAGCGCGGCGGATCGAAACCGTCAAGCATGCCCTGTTGGGAAGTCATGACTCTAGTGAATCACGGCCCGCACTCATCTGCGTCCCGCACTCAGCCGAGAAGCTTCAGGCCGTACTTCGCGGCCACCATGGCGAGGACACCGAACACGATGAGACCCCACAGGGCCCAGTCCAGGCCCTGGGCGACGGCGCGGCGCAGCCCCTCGGGCGTGGGGATGACGCCGTCACGGATATTGATGCGGGTAATGCCGCCAAACACGAGCGTCGTCGTCAGGGTAATGAGCAGGCACCACGGGCACAGCACCTGAATGATGAAATACGACTGCCCGAAGAGCCAGAACGCGAAGAACAACGCGACCGTATACAGCAGGTTCGTGCCCAGCATGTACCAACGCGGAAACTTCACGCCGGAAAAAATCGCTACCGAAATAGCGAGAACAACGGCCTCGAAAAAAATGCCAAGGAAGGCGTTCGGGAAGCCGAGGATACGAGCCTGCCACGTCTGAGCAACCGTCGAACACGACAGAACAGACGAAATGTCACAACCGAAGCGCGTCGATGAGTCGGCGGCAAGCTGCCACGCCTCAATCGACAGAACGAAAGACGTGAGGAGACCAATGCAGCCAGAGATGATCATCTCCAGGCTTGTGCGCCGACGCCATGCGCGGCGAGCGTCCTCGGTCTCGTACGAGGGCAGGTAGTCCTCGGCTTCCCATGCCTCGCTCATGCGAGCGCGGCCTTGAGCTGCTCGACGCGGTTGGTGGCCTCCCACGGGAACTGGCCGCGACCAAAGTGACCGTAGGCAGCAGTCTCGCGGTAGATCGGACGCAGCAGATCGAGGTCCTCAATCATGCCCAGGGGACGCAGGTCGAAGACCTCGCGGATGGCATCCGCGATGCGTTCCTCGGGCACCGAAGCGGTCTCAAAGGTATCGACGTACAGGCCAATTGGGCGAGCGCGCCCGATCGCGTATGCCAGCTGAATCTCGCAGCGCTGGGCGATACCTGCGGCCACGACGTTCTTGGCGACCCATCGGGCGGCGTAAGTCGCGGAACGGTCGACCTTTGACGGATCCTTGCCGGAGAAGGCGCCGCCTCCATGGCGGGCCATGCCACCGTAGGTGTCGACGATGATCTTACGTCCGGTGAGGCCAGCATCTGCGGCCGGGCCACCCAGGACAAAGCGTCCCGACGGGTTGATGAGAGCATTCATCGCACCGGTAGCCAGGCTGAGGTCGGATTCCTCGATCACAGGAGTAATGACGTGGTCTCGCACCGCGTCGGCGATCGCCGACTGCGAGAGCGCTTCGTCGTGTTGGGTTGACACAACGATCGTATCGATGCCTACCGGGCGGCCGTTCTCATAGGCAAGAGTCACCTGAGTCTTGCCGTCGGGGCGCAGCCCCTCAACGATGCCCTGCTTGCGCACGTCGGTCAGGCGCTTCGCGAGGCGGTGAGCGAGCCAGATGGGGGCAGGCATGAGATCGGGAGTGTCGGAGGAGGCGTAGCCGAACATGATGCCCTGGTCGCCAGCGCCGAGGCGGTCGCGGGGGTCGCCGCCCTGGGTACCGCGCACCTCCAGGGCCTCGTCGACGCCACCGGCGATGTCAGGGCTCTGGCCATCAAGCGACACAGAGACGCCACAGGACGCGCCATCGAAGCCAACACGCGACGAGTCGTACCCGATCGAGAGGATCTCGCGGCGCACGATCTCCGGAATCTCAACGTACGCCTCGGTCGTCACCTCACCGGCGACGTGAATGAGGCCGGTAGCTGCCATCGTTTCGACGGCGACACGCGAGCGAGGATCGGCGGCGAGCAGCGCGTCAAGGATCGCATCGGAAATGCGGTCACACACCTTGTCGGGATGGCCTTCGGTAACGGACTCAGAAGAAAAAAGCTGTTGACTCACCGCTTTAGATTATCAAGGAATGA
>USPB01000036.1 GCA_900556405.1 uncultured Actinomyces sp. | reverse complement strand
CCCCCTACGAGCTCGTCGCCGAGGTCGCCCGCGAGGGTCGCCTCCCCGTCGTGCTGTTCACGGCCGGTGGTATCGCCACCCCCGCCGATGCTGCCATGATGATGCAGCTCGGCGCCGAGGGCGTGTTCGTTGGGTCGGGCATCTTCAAGTCCGGTGACCCCGCCAAGCGCGCGGCCGCCATCGTCAAGGCCACGACCTTCTACGACGACCCGTCCGTCATCGCCGAGGTCTCGCGCGGCCTGGGCGAGGCCATGGTCGGCATTAACGTCGACGACCTGCCTGTCGATCACCGTCTCGCGGAGCGCGGATGGTGACCATCGGCGTTCTCGCCCTCCAGGGCGACGTCGCAGAGCATGTGCGGGCGCTGGAAAACTCCGGCGCCCGCGCGCTGCTTGTGCGAAGGGTTTGCGAACTGGAGCAGGTTGACGGCCTTGTCATTCCGGGCGGTGAGTCGACAACCATGTCGAATCTCCTCCTGTCTTTTGGGCTGTTTGACACCTTGAATGAACGCATTGCGTCCGGCATGCCCGTGTATGGGACGTGCGCGGGCATGATCATGCTCGCCTCGTCGATTCTGGATGGTCGTGAGGACCAGCGTTCTTTCGGTGCGCTCGACATGGTTGTGCGCCGCAATGCCTTCGGTCGCCAGGTCGACTCCTACGAGGAAGACCTGGATGTCGTGGGTCTTGAAGGCGGTCCGTTCCATGCCGTGTTCATCCGCGCTCCGTGGGTTGAGTCGGTGGGCGAGGGCGTCGAGGTGATCGCGCGTGCCGGTAACAGCGCTGACGGTCCAATCGTCGCGGTGCGACGCGGCAACGTGATGGCGACTTCTTTCCACCCCGAGGTGGGTGGGGACGACCGTATTCACGCGATGTTCGTCGACATGGTGAAGCGCGCCTGATGCGCGTCATGGGCATCGACCCGGGCTTGACGCGGTGCGGCCTCGGCGTCGTCGACGTCGATGCGTCGCGGCGCGCCTCGCTCGTGTACGTCGGGGTTGCCCGCACCGACAAGGACTTGGCGACGCACTTTCGCCTCCGTACCATCGCGGACGCGATCGATAGCGTCATCGAACGCTTCGAGCCCGAGGTCGTTGCTATTGAGCGCGTCTTTGCACAGGATAACCTGCAGTCGGTAACGACCACGATGCAGGTCATGGGGGCGGCGATGACCTGCGTCGGTCGCGCCGGACTGCCGATGGCCGTTCACACGCCCTCCGAGGTGAAGTCTGCTGTTTCCGGAAATGGCAACGCGGATAAAGCGCAGGTGCAGGCGATGGTCGCGCGCATCCTCGGCCTCGCGAAAGCTCCCAAACCTGCCGACGCTGCCGATGCGCTGGCCATTGCGATTACGCACGCGTGGCGGGGGACAGGGCTCCTCGGTGCTCCCGAGGACTCTTCGGTGGCCGTCTCGATCTCGGGTCGCCTGACTGCTCGCGGATCGATGACGCCCGCTCAACGGGCGTGGGCCGAGGCCCAGGCCGCGCAACGCCGAACGGGTGCCGTCGATCCGAGGCGTAGGCGCGGCTAGAATCGTACATATGTTCGCCCGCGTGTGGGCGATCCATGAACGAAAGGAACGCAGTGATCTCCATTCTGCGCGGCACTGTCGCGAGCGTCGGCCTCGACCACATCGATATCCTCGTCGGAGGCATTGGTTTCCGCGTGCATGTGACGCCGGCTTTCGCGCAGGGTGCTTCCCGCGACGCGGAGATGACGGTGTTTACGTCCATGATCGTGCGCGAGGACTCGATGACCCTGTACGGCTTCGAGTCCGCGGATGAGCGCGACGTGTTCACGAAGCTCCTGTCGGTCTCGGGTATCGGTCCGAAGATCGCGCTGGCAGCCCTGGCGGTCTTGCGTCCCGATGACCTGCGTCGCGCCGTGCGTGACCAGGATCTGGCGGCTCTTCAGCGTATTCCCGGTGTGGGCAAGAAATCGGCTCAGCGCATGGCGCTCGAGATCGGCGATAAGCTTGGAACCCCTGCGGCCCTGCCGGGTGGTGAAACCGCCGCTGCTCCCGCGCCCACCGAGGATGCGGTGGCCTCCGAGGTGAGCGCCGCCCTGGTTGGTCTCGGATGGTCCGAGGCTCAGGCCGCCAAGGCGATTGAGAAGCTGGCGGGCAGTGGCCTCGGTGCTTCGGACATGCTGCGCGCCGCTCTCGTGAGCTTGGGAGGCGGACGTGGCTGATCAGATGGATTCGGGTTTCGACGTCGATGCGATGCGTATCGTCGCTCCCGATGCTGGCGAGCTCGAGCGCGCGGCCGAGGCCGCGCTGCGCCCGAAGAAGCTCTCGGAGTTCGTGGGGCAGCGGGTCGTGCGAGGACAGCTCCAGCTGGTTCTCGATGCTGCGCGTATGCGTTCGGCCAGCCCCGACCATGTCCTGCTCGCGGGCCCTCCGGGACTGGGTAAAACGACGCTCGCCATGATCATCGCCGCCGAAATGGGAACCTCCCTGCGCCTGACTTCCGGACCGGCGATCCAGCATGCGGGCGACTTGGCGGCGATCCTGTCCGGCCTCCAAGAGGGCGACATTCTGTTCATCGATGAGATCCACCGTCTCGCGCGCACAGCCGAGGAAATGCTCTACCTCGCGATGGAAGACTTCCGCGTCGATGTTGTCGTCGGTAAGGGCCCCGGCGCGACGTCGATTCCGCTGACGCTCCCACCCTTCACGGTCGTCGGCGCGACAACGCGATCCGGTCTGCTGCCAGCCCCGCTGCGTGACCGCTTCGGCTTTACGGCCCACCTTGAGTTCTACGAGACCGACGAGCTTCAGTCCGTCGTGACCCGTTCCGCCTCGCTGCTCGGATCACCCATCGATGCGCAGGCTGCACACGAGATCGCGTCGCGTTCGCGTGGCACTCCCCGTATCGCGAACCGTCTCCTGCGTCGCGTCGTCGACTACGCCCAGGTGCACGGTGACGGGCAGCTGACTCTTGAGGCTGCGCGTGGCGCTCTTGAGCTCTTCGAGGTCGATCCGTCAGGCCTTGACCGCCTTGACCGAGCCGTCCTCGACGCGATCTGCCGCCGTTTTGCGGGAGGCCCAGTTGGCCTCACGACCCTGTCCGTCACGATCGGCGAGGAGGCGGAGACGGTCGAAACGGTCGCGGAACCCTACCTCGTACGCGAAGGGTTCCTCGTCCGTACCAACCGAGGACGCATGGCAACACCCAAGGCGTGGGCGCACCTCGGGCTCAACCCGCCCGCGCCGGACGGGGCGCTCTTCGACTAGGGGAGTGGGCCTCGTACTCATCGTGGCTGGCCACAGCCGCACCTGGCGGTGTCAAAGAGGCACGGGTGATACCCGCGCCGCGCCACTCCTTGATCACTTAGGCTAAAACCCTCCTCGGGCATTAGACTGGCAAGGTGCGCTTCAAGCGCCTGACCGTCATCGAAAGTGAATCAGCCTTTATGAACAACCTAACCATGCTCGCCCTGATCGCTGTCGCCATCTTGTTCATGGTGTGGACCTCGTCCTCCCGCAAGAAGCAGATGGCGAAGATGGAGCAGGAAAAGCGCGACCAGCTCGCAGCCGTGAAGCCCGGAGAGTGGGTTCGTACCCGCGTCGGCTTCTGGGGTCGTTTTGTTGACCTCGACGGCGACATCATCGTCCTGGAGACCACCGACGGGCACGAGATGTACTGGGAGCGTGAAATGATCGCCGAAATTGGCGGTCAGCCGCCCCTCGCCGACACTGAGCAGGCGGACACGCTCGAGACCGCTGGAACGGACGAGACGACGGACGAGGACGAGACGGTCCTTGGCCTCGACGAGCCGACCAACGATGATTTCTTCAACAACGAGCCCGACGAGCAGCAGAAGTAAGTCAAGGCTGAACGGAAAGTAGAACCGTGGCATCACATAAGCGACGCCCCGTGCGCGCGCTCGTGACCCTCACCGTCTCCATTGTGGCGGCGTGTGCGGCACTTGCGATCGGGCACTTGACTGAGGGCGTGTCTCCGTACCCCGACCTGGCCCTCGATCTGAAGGGCGGTACTCAGCTCATCCTGACCCCGACCGTGACGGGTGACGGACAACGCGAGATTACCGAAGAGGACATCACCCAGGCGATCTCGATTATTCGTAACCGTATCGACGCCTCCGGCGTGTCTGAGTCCGAGATTACGTCGATGGGTAACTCGAACATCATGGTGTCGATCCCCGGCACGCCCTCTCAGGAGCAGCTGGACCTGATTCGTTCGTCCTCGCAGATGAACTTCCGTCCTGTCCTGCGCATCGGCGCAGCCCAGGGCGTCATCCAGAACCAGCAGCCGTCGCAGACGGGCACGCCGCAGTCCGGCGAACAGTCGGGTGCTCAGTCCGGTGAGCAGTCGGGTGCCCAGTCTGGTGCCCCGGCGACCGAAGCAGCCCAGTCTGGCGTGCAGTCCACCGCCCTGGATGCGTCGACCGCGATGGGCATTGCTGACACCAACCATGACGGTGTCCTGTCCGATACTCCTGCGACGACCCCGGAGAACGCGTCCGATCTGGCGTGGATCACCGAACAGGTCATGTACGACTTCCTGACGCTTGACTGCTCGGCTGCGGCCGACGTGAAGCACGTTGAGGGAGCGTCCGACAAGCCCTATGCCGCCTGCGACGAGTCCGGCCAGATCAAGTACATCCTGGGCCCCGTGGCGGTGCCGGGTTCGGATCTGAAGACTGCGACGGCCGGCCTCGCGCGCAACAGCAACGGACAGACCACCGGCCAGTGGGCGGTCTCCTTGCAGTTCAACGACGCTGGCACGGAGAAGTTCAAGGACACCTCCACCATCCTCTACGGATTCCACGAGTCTGACCCCTCGGGTTCCTCGTTCTACCAGGGCCGTCCCGACCGTAACTCCTTCGCGGTCGTCCTCGACGGTACGGTTATCACGGCCCCCTCGATGAACGCGATCATCCCCAACGGACAGGCTGAGATCACCGGTAACTTCACCGCTCAGTCGGCGTCCACCCTCGCGAATCAGCTGAGCTTCGGTTCGCTGCCGCTGAACTTCGAGGTCGAGTCCGAACAGCAGATCTCGGCGACAATCGGTACCGATCACCTGACGGTTGGCCTGTGGGCAGCCCTCATCGGCTTCCTGCTCGTCATCCTCTACCTGATTTGGCAGTACCGCGGCCTGGCAATCATCTCGGCGGGCTCCCTGGTGGTGGCCTCGGTTATCACCTACCTGGTGATTACGCTGCTGTCGTGGGCGATGGGCTATCGCCTCTCGCTGGCGGGTGTCGCGGGTCTCATCATGGCAATCGGCGTGACGACTGACTCCTTCATTGTGTACTTCGAACGTGTTCGCGATGAAGTGCGTGACGGCCGACCGCTGCAGGCTGCCGTCGAAGAGGGTTGGGATCGCGCCAAGCGCACCATCCTCGTCTCCGACGCTGTCAACCTGGTCGCTGCCGTGGTCCTCTACCTGCTTGCTGTGGGTGGCGTTCAGGGCTTCGCTTTCACGCTCGGCGTCACGACGATCATCGATATTGCGGTGATCTTCCTGTTCACCCACCCGATGATGGAGCTGCTGATCCGTACTCGCTTCTTCGGCGAAGGTCACAAGTTCTCTGGCCTCGACCCCGAACACTTGGGTGCGAAGAGCTCCCTCGTGTACGCGGGCCGTGGGCGCGTCGTCGCTCGTGGCGATTCCGCCTCCAAGAACAAGGATGACGAGGCCGGGGACGGGCTGTCCATCGCCGAGCGCCGCCGTGCCGCGCGCCTTGCTGCCGCGAAGGCGCAGGAAGAGGCAGAGGCGGCCTCGTCGAGTGAATGGACAGGTGACGCGACGGTCGCGACCGAGGAAGAGGAGAACTGACATGATGAGTTTTGCTCAGTGGGGCAACGCCCTGTACTCGGGCGACAAATCCTACGCCGTCGTTCCCAAGCGCAAGATTTTCGTTGGTCTAGCCGCGGGCGTGATCGTCGTGGGTTTCGCGCTCGTCGCGATCCTTGGCCTCAACCGGTCCATCGAGTTCACCGGTGGCTCCCAGTTCGACGTCGCTCACGTGAGCGACCAGAGCGAGTCCTTCGCACTGCGTGCGGTCAGCTCGAGCGGCCTCGTTGAGGGCAGCCCGAAGGTGACACGCGTGGGTTCTGACTCCGTGCGCATCCAGACCACGTCTCTCGACTCCGCGCAGACCGCGCAGATGCGTGAGGCCCTGGCCAGCGCCTACGGCGTTGATGCCTCCGAGGTTCAGTCCTCCTCGATCGGTCCCTCCTGGGGCTCGTCGGTCACCACCAAGGCCGCGCAGTCACTCGCGATCTTCATGGCACTCGTTGCCCTGCTGATGACCGTCTACTTCCGTTCGTGGCGCATGGCTGTCTCTGCGCTCCTGGCGCTGCTGCACGATATCGCTGTCACCGTGGGTGTCTTCGCGATCCTCCAGGTAGAGGTTTCGCCCGCGACTGTCATCGGCTTCCTGACGATTCTAGGCTACTCGCTCTATGACACCGTCGTCGTCTTCGACAAGGTGCGCGAGCTGACCTCGGACGTCTACGAGCAGAAGCACTACACCTTCGCCGAGTACGTGAACCTCGCAGTCAACCAGACGATGGTTCGTTCGATCAACACCTCGGTTGTGGCGCTTCTCCCCGTCGGCGCGATTCTGATCATCGGTTCCGTGGCCCTTGGCCCGGGTACCCTGGTGGATATCTCGCTGGCCCTGTTTGTCGGTATGATCGCCGGTACCTACTCGTCGATCTTCATCGCGTCGCCGCTTCTGGTGACCTTCCAGGAGCTGTCGGATAAGACCCGCGAGCACAACGCGGCCGTCGATCGGGCACGTCAGGGCCGCCACGCCACTGGCACGCCGGGCGCTTCCGCGTCGGTGAAGGTGGCTCCCATCAAGCCCGGCAAGCGCCTGGGCAACGAGAACCAGCCCAACAGGAAGAAGAATCGTCGATGATCGGTGAGCTTGGCGAGCGCATCGCCACTCTGGTGCGCAGCAACATGCTGGAGATCCCGGATTTTCCGGAACCCGGCGTCCTGTTCCGCGATATCACTGAGCTGTTTGCGAATGGCCCGGCATTCAAGGAACTGGTCGAGCTGATCGGCGCTCGCTACGCGGGTCGCATCGACGCCGTCGCGGGTCTTGAGTCGCGTGGCTTCATCCTCGGCGCCCCCGTGGCCGCCGAGCTTGGCCTCGGAATGCTGACGATCCGCAAGGCCGGCAAGCTGCCCGGCCACGTGATCGGCGTCGACTACGAACTCGAGTACGGCACGGCGCGCATGGAAATCCACCCCGAGTCGGTCCACGAGGGCCAGCGCGTCCTCATCATCGACGACGTGCTCGCAACGGGCGGCACCGCGAACGCGGCGGTGAAGCTGCTGCGTCAGTGCGGTGCCTCCGTCGAGGCCGTGGCCGTTCTCCTGGAACTCGATGCGCTGGGTGGACGCTCGGTGCTGACGGATGTGACGGTGGAGAGCGCGCTTCATCTCTAAGCGTCGTTTCTTGACAGCGAGCGGGTCCGGGGATCGCCACGATCCCCGGACCCGCTCGTTCGTCGCTATCATGGGGCCATGAGCAGCGACGACATGACTTCAGGATCCGCACTTCCGGCGGCCGGTTCCCGAGTGCGCTCTGGCCTCGTTTGGTTTGGCTCACGCGGACGTGCCACAATCCCGGAGATTGAGCCGCTTGTGCGCGCCCTGCGGGCGAACCATCCGAAGGCGGACATCAGCGTCGTCGAGCGGGCCTACCGTACAGCCGAGGAACATCACCGCGGTCAAATGCGCAAGTCCGGTGAACCGTATATCACCCATCCGGTCGCCGTTGCGACCATCCTCGCGGAGATGGGCATGACGACCCCGACGCTTGTCGCAGCGCTGCTGCATGACACGGTCGAGGACACGGACTACACGCTTGAGCAGCTCGCTGCCGAGTATGGCGAGGCGATTGCCAACCTTGTTGACGGCGTTACCAAGCTCGACAAGGTGCACTACGGCGCCGCTGCCCAGTCTGAGACGCTGCGCAAGATGCTCGTCGCGATGAGCCGCGATATCCGTGTGCTGCTCATCAAGCTCGGCGACCGACTGCATAATGCCCGCACGTGGCGGTTCGTGCCCGCCAAGTCGGCGGCAAAGAAGGCGAAGGAGACGCTGGAGATCTACGCGCCCCTGGCTCATCGCCTCGGCATGAACATGGTGAAGTGGGAGCTTGAGGAGCTGTCGTTCAAGACGCTGTACCCGGATATCTACGAGGAGATCGACCGCCTCGTCACGGAGAGGGCACCCCAGCGCGAAGAATATCTGCGAGATGTCATCGACCAGATCGAAGAGGATTTGCGTCGTTCGGGCACGAAGGGGACGGTGAGTGGCCGTCCGAAGAGCCACTACTCGATCTACCAGAAGATGATCGTGCGCGGCAAGGCCTTCGATGAGGTCTACGATCTGGTGGCTGTGCGTGTACTGGTGGAGTCGATCAAGGATTGCTACGGCGTGCTGGGGGCGCTGCACGGGCGCTGGAACCCGATTCCCGGCCGTTTCAAAGACTACATCGCGATGCCGAAGTTTAACCTCTACCAGTCGCTGCATACGACGGTTATCGGACCCGGTGGCAAGCCGGTGGAGATCCAGATCCGTACCTTCGACATGCACGAGCGCGCCGAGCATGGCGTCGCCGCGCACTGGAAGTACAAGCAGAACCCAAACGCTTCGAGTGGCGACGCGGATCGCATGAGCTCTGACGAGCAGGCGAACTGGTTGCGTGCTTTGGTCGAGATGGAGCGCGAGACGGGCGATCCTGAGGAGTTCCTCGATTCGCTGCGCTTCGAGATCGCCGGCGATGAGGTCTACGTGTTTACGCCGAAGGGCCAGGTCATCGTGTTGCCGGCGCGTTCGACGCCCGTCGACTTCGCGTATGCGGTGCACACGGAGGTCGGCCACCGCACGGTGGGCGCGAAGGTCAACGGCCGCCTTGTCTCCCTGGATACACGCCTCGAGTCGGGCGAGACGGTCGAGGTCGTGACTTCTAAGTCAGATAAGTCCGGACCTTCGCGCGACTGGCTGGCTTTTGTCGCCTCTCCGCGTGCACGCTCCAAGATCAAGGCGTGGTTCTCGAAGGAGCGCCGCGAGGAAGCTGTGGAGGCCGGAAAAGAGGCGCTTGCCCGCGCGATGCGCAAGCAGAACCTGCCGCTCCAGCGCCTCATGAGCCACGAGTCGATCCTGTCGGTCGCGACGTCTTTCGGCTATCCGGACGTGTCCGGCCTGTACGCAGCTGTCGGCGAGGGACACATCTCCGCGCAAAACGTCGTCTCCAAGCTGGTCGACAACCTGGGTGGGGGAGACGGCACAGAGGAGACGCTGTCCGAGGCCGTGACCCCCGGTTCTCAGAAGCCGCGCTCCGAGGCCTCGGGCGATGCCGCGATCACCGTCACCGGTCTGAGCCCGAATGAGATCTGGGTGAAGCTCGCCAAGTGCTGCACGCCGGTGCCCGGAGACGACATCGTTGGTTTCATTACCCGAGGCCAGGGCGTCTCGGTGCATCGCAGCACGTGTGCGAACGCCGTGCGCCTGGGGCAGCTGCAGCCCGAGCGATTCGTCGACGTGTCCTGGAACGAGAAGGGGTTGGGTGCTCCGTTCCGCGTGCAGATCGAGGTGCGCGCCCTCGACCGTGGCGGACTGCTGTCCGATCTGACGCGCGTCCTGTCCGACTATCGCGTCAACATTCTCGCCGCCGCGCTCAAGACCGACGGCGATCAGGTTGCCTCGGGAAACTTCTCGTTCGAACTGGCTGACCTCGGGCACCTGAACGCTGTCCTGTCGGCTCTTCGTCGGGTCGACGGAGTCTTCGAGGCGGTGCGCATCGGCGCCGATTCATAGACGAGGCGTGGGCGGCCTGCGTCGATTCGGGCAAAATGGGTGTTACATCCGTCCCCTTTTGGGTGATGAGCTTTCCCCTGCTCGTTAGATGTGACACACTAGATGTGTGTGTCACATCGGCACGCACCCGCGCCGGGCGTAAGCCCTCGTCTCAGAAGGAATATCGTGACCACGACGCCGATTCCGAATAACGAAACCGCTCCCGAAGCTGCCCCGTCGACCGTTGAGGAGGCTTCGGTCTCGACGACGATCGCTGCTTCTGAGGTGCCCGAGCACCCCTTCGCCCGTATCGGCGAGGACGGCACTGTCTATGTCAAGGATGGAGACGAGGAGCGCGTCATCGGCGGCTTCCCCGAGGGCATTCCTGCTTCTCCCTACGCTTTGTACGAGCGTCGCTACGCAGACCTCGAAGCCACCATCAAGCTTTTTGAGGATCGCCTGGGCACGCTGAGCCCGCGCGACATCGACCAGACTCTCGCAACGCTGCGCGAGCAGGTCGCCTCCCCGAATGTCATCGGCGACATCCCGGCGCTGCGCGAGCGCGTTGCGGCGGTTGAGAAGGCCGCCGAGGAGCGTAAGGAAATCGCCCGTGAGGAGCGTAAGGCCGCCAAGGCTGTTGCTCTCGCCGAGCGCACTTCTGTCGTTGAGCGCGCCGAGGCTATTGTCTCCCAGGATCCCGCCAAGACCCATTGGAAGCAGTCGGGTCAGACCCTGCGCGACCTCCTTGATGAGTGGAAGAACCTGCAGCGCCGCGGCCCGCGCCTGGAGAAAGCCATCGAGGATGAGCTGTGGAAGCGTTTCTCCTCCGCGCGCACCCAGTTCGATCGCCACCGCCGCCAGTTCTTCTCGCAGCTTGATCAGGCTCAGTCCGAGGCGAAGCGTGTGAAGGAAGCCCTGATCGCCGAGGCCGAGGCTCTGTCGTCGTCCGTGGACTGGTCGCGCACCTCCGGCGCCTACCGTGAGCTGATGAACCGCTGGAAGGCCGCCCCGCGCGCCTCGCGTAAGGAAGACGACGCGCTGTGGGCGCGTTTCCGCGCCGCTCAGCAGGTGTTCTTCGACGCTCGCCGTGCCAAGGACGAGGCCACCGACGCGGAGTACCGCGAGAACCTCGTCGCGAAGGAGGCGATCCTCGTTGATGCCGAGGCGATCCTGCCGGTGACCGACATCGATCGTGCGAAGGCTCAGCTGCGTCAGATCCAGGACCGCTGGGAAGAGGTGGGCCGCGTGCCTTCCGCCGACCTGCACCGCATTGAGGGTCGTCTGCGCGCCGTCGAGGCCGCCGTCCGCGAGGCCGAAGAGAAGGAATGGCGTCGCACCAACCCCGAGACGCGCGCACGTGCGGCCGGCATGGTTGGTCAGCTTGAGGAGCAGATCGCTCAGCTCGAGCGTTCTCTGTCCGAGGCCGAGGCCAAGGGCGACGAGAAGTCCGCCAGGAGCGTTCGCGAGACTCTCGAGACCAAGCGCGCCTGGCTCGCGCAGATCTCCTCCTCCATGGAGTGACATGCGTCTTCACGTCATTCCGTCGCCTTTTTACGCGGCGAATGGGCTTGTGCTCGTCCCTTCCGGGGCGGGCACTGCCCTTGTCGTCGACCCTTCAGCCGGAATCCAGCACCTGATCCGCGAGGTCCTCGAGCTCGAGGGCGTCAGCGTGGGCGGCGTGCTTCTGACACACGGACATCCGGACCACGTCTGGGACGCAGCCGCTGTGTCCACCTGGGGACCGGACGGAGCGACCGTCCCCGTGTACGTTCCGGGTCCCGACATGTACCGCATGGATGATCCGGCCTCGTTCCTGCCGATGCCGCTGCCCGACTTCGTGGGGGAGTGGGTCAAGCCCACCGACCTGCGCGAGGCACCCTCCGATTCCTTCGAGGTGTGTCCCGGCGTGTGGCTGCGCATGGTTCCCGCCCCCGGCCACACCGAGGGATCGGCCGTTTTCCTCGGGGAGAGCCCGCTGGACATTCGGGTGAACAACCAGTCCTTCTACTCTTCCGACGAAGCGGTTCCGTGGGCGATGAGCGCCGACGTCCTGTTTAAGGACAGCGTCGGGCGCACCGACCTGCCCGGGGGCGACGAAACTCAAATGCGGCATTCTTTGCGCACGATTTCCAACGCTCTCGATCCGCGTACCGTCCTGATTCCCGGCCACGGTCCGGCGACGACGCTCGCAGATGAGATACGCTCAAACCAGTATCTGATTCGCGCTCGCCGCATCGGCTAACCACCTTCCTCGTAGAAAGAACGCTCAATGGCTCGCACGTCCCTGTCAGGTTTCCCCGAATGGCTCCCCGAGGGCCGCATCATTGAGATGCACGTCCTCGATGAGCTGCGGCGCGTGTTTGAATTGCACGGCTTTGCGGGCATCGAAACGCGTGCGGTCGAGACCCTCGAGCAACTCGAAGCAAAGGGCGAGACCTCCAAGGAGATCTACGTGCTCGACCGCCTGCAGGCCCTGAAGGCCGCGGCGGCGGGCGCACGCGCTCCCAAGGACAAGGGTATGGGTCTGCACTTTGACCTGACCGTTCCCTTCGCCCGCTACGTGGTGGAGAATGCGAATGAGCTGGATTTCCCGTTCAAGCGCTACCAGATCCAGAAGGTGTGGCGCGGTGAGCGTCCCCAGGACGGTCGCTTCCGTGAATTCACGCAGGCGGACATCGACGTTGTGGGTAACGGCGAGCTCCCGTTCCACTTTGAGGTCGACCTGCCGCTCGTGATGGCGCAGGCTCTCAACAACCTGCCGATCCCGCCCGTGCGCGTGCTCGTGAACAATCGCA